>JACQGS010000241.1 GCA_016199405.1 Chloroflexota bacterium
CAACACCAATGCATTGATCATCTTGCCAATCGATTCGCCCGATTCAAAGTGAACGATTCCTGAATGAGCCACACCCTCCGCATCCTTTTGCAAGAAATCAGCATCCCAAGTTACGATGACGCGCCTTTCTTTCTGCGCGAATTGCCAGTGGTCTGTATCCTCTCGACGCAAGCCAGCGTCTTGTGCGCGCACAATGTCAACGCCACGCTTGCGCAAGCCCGTTGCGACGGCTTTTGGAATATGCTCATCGAAGTAATATCGAATTCTTTCAGGCACGCTCTGCCCTTAACTTGGCGTGCAACTTTGAAGGATGCAGTTTCTTGGAAAGCGCAACCACTTTTCTATCCCGCTCAATATCGCGCCGAATTTCCGCGCGATGATCAAAGTAATAGGAAAGCGCGGCGTAGACTTCGCCAAGCGTCAATTCATACTCGTCCGCGATTTCATCCGGCGACAACCCCATTCTCTCGGAAGCCATGGCCACATCCTGCACCCGGATACGATGCCCCGCGATGCGCGGACGTCCGCCGGCAACGCCGCGAGTTTTCGCGACATAGGATTTGAGTCCGATTGAAACACGCGCAGTTTTCAAAGCCACCGCTAATCTCCTATTTTCTCCAACTCTCTCAGCAACGCCTCATTCCCGGGAATATCTCCCACCGGTCCTTGCACGCTGACGTAACGAATGATGCCTTGCTTGTCCACGATGAACACGCCTTGCTCGTACGCGACCGTGCTGTGATAAATCGCGCGGTCGACAAAATCGCGTCCCAGCAAATCGCCGGCGCTCGCGCGAATTTGCGCGCGCGACTCGGTCAAAACGCCGCGCGTCACGGACAACAGATCGAGCGCGAACGCTTGCGGGAATCCGCGGTCGGCGAGTCCGTATTCTTTATACACCCGCAAGGTGCTATCGCACAAGTACGGAAAGACCAAATGATGTCCGGCAAAATAGACGCGCGCGCGTTCGAGCGGGCTGGGCGTGATTTGCAGAATTTCCGCGCCGCGCGCTTGGAATTGCGAATAGCCCAATTGCAAGCGCGCCATATGCTGGCGGCAGAACGGGCACGCAAAGCCGCGCGAAAACCAAACGATCAGCGTTTGCTTGCCGCGATACTGCTCGAGCGAAACCGTTTGTCCTTGCAACGCCGGCAATGCAATCGGCGGCGCGGGTTGTCCGATGACCGGCAGGGCGGAGGGAGAGTCCGGCATTTACGCGTTCTCGTCTACGTACGGCTCGTGCAATTTGACCGGCGGGACGCGCGCGGCGCGCAAGTTGAGCATCTCGACGAAAACCGAAAAGCCCATCGCAAAGTATATGAATCCCTTGGGAATATGCTGGTGCAAGGCATCCGCGACGAGTGTGAATCCAATCAGCAAAAGGAAACTGAGCGCGAGCATTTTAATCGTCGGATGTCGTTCCACAAAATTACTGATCGGTCCCGCCGATATCATCATCAAGCCCGCCGCCACTACGACCGCCGCGACCATAATCGGAATTTCGTTCACCATCCCAACCGCCGTGATCACCGAATCGAGCGAAAACACGACATCAAGCAATAATATTTGAATGATGACGCGAGTGAACGTCGCTTTGACGCTTGCGGAGGCGTGCCCGGCTTCACCTTCCAAGCGTTGATGAATTTCGAGCGTCGCTTTCGCGAGCAAGAACAAGCCGCCCACGAGCAGAATAAGATCGCGCCCTGCTACGTCAAAATTAAACGCCGGAATCGTGAACAGCGGTTGAGTCAGCCCGGCAATCCACGAGAGCGAGAACAAGAGTGCGACGCGCGAAATCACGGCGACGCCCAAGCCGGTCGTCCGCGCGCGTTGTCGTTGCGCCGCGGGCAATTTGCCGGCGAGGATGGAAATAAAAATAACATTATCCACGCCCAATACCAACTCCAGCGTGACGAGCGTGATAAAGGCAATCCACACTTCGGGTTTTAACAGCATTTCCATTGATGCACTCTGCTCCTCTGCAAAATGTAGGACAAGTTTGGAAACTCGTCCCATTTCTAATTCAAAAACGGCGCCACGAGCAGCGTCTCGCCTTTGTAGCCCGCGCGTTCCGCGACGCGGCGGCTATTTTCCAAATACGATTGCGCCATTGCCTCGTTCCCTTTTTCCAAGCTGAGCGTCGCCAAGCCATCGTAAATCGGAAACAACAACTGCGGATCGCCGATCTCCTCCGCAATCGCCTGCGCCTCGCGATAAAATTTTTCGCTCTCGGCAAACTGGCGGTGGCATTGATAGATTTGCGCCAGCAAAATCAGCGGCACCGGCAGATGACTCCGCTGGCCCAACACGCGATCCAGTTCGATCGAGGCACGCGCCGCCGCCAAGCCCTGCTCCCATTCGCCCTGCAACGAGCACCAATTCGATGCGAGCGCGGCTTGAATCAGCGACTCGTACGACAGATCGCCGATGCGTTTGGCAAGCGTCAGCCCTTCGTTGCTGTACGCAATCGATTTATTGTGATCCACCGCCGCGTACAACATTCCTAAATTCGCGTATGCGCGGCACGCCGCGCCGAGCAAATCATGCTCCAGCGCGCCGGCGCGGCTCATTTCGACAAACTCGATGCCTTTTTCGATTTCGCCCGAGCGCGCGACCGCGATGCCGAGCGTATTATACGCCTGCGCGATCGTTTCGTCCGCATTCAACTTTTTTCCCAAATCGAGCGCGCGCTGCGCCCACACAATCGCGTTGGCATTATCGCCGATGCGAAAGTACAGCCGCGCCAATTCGTGATCCAGCGCGGCGCGCTCACGCGATTCGAGTTCCGCCGGCAAGCCGGTCAAGCCAAACTCGTACTGCTTGCGCGCGGAATCGACATTGCCTTTGGCGAGCATCGTCAAGCCCATCCGCCGATGCAAGCCGGCGAGCGCTTCTTTATCGTCCAACGCGCGCGCCGATTCGCCCGCGCGTTCCCAAATCGCGAGCGCCGCATCTGATTCGCCGCCCGCGCTTTCCGCATCGCCCAAGCCGATCAAAACGCGCAGACGCCGCCTATCGTCCGCGATTTTTTCTTCTTCCAAGCGCGACCACGCGATCCGGAAAAAGCGCGTCGCCTCTTGCGGTGTGTAGCGCGCGAGCGCGCGCGCGCCGGCGCGAATCGACGTATCGATCGCATTCAGCGCATCGTCACTGCGCGCAAAATGATACGCGACCAGTCCGATCTGATCCTCCACGCGCGCGCCGAAATAGTCCTGCAGCGCGCGGGCGATCTGCCCATGCAATTCACGGCGACGGCGCAAGAGCAAGGTTTCGTACGCAGCTTCTTGCGTGAGAATATGTTTGAAAATATGCTGACGCTCGCCGCGCTCGCGCGTTTCGAAAATGAGCGCCATTTCCTGCAATCGCGCGAGATCCGCGTCCAGCCGCGCCGAATCCGGGACGAGGCGCGCCAACACCGCGTACGGAAACGAACGCCCAATCACCGATCCAATCTGCAGCGTTTCTTTGACCTTCGCGTCCAACCGATCGATGCGTGCGGCAATCACGCCGGCAAGCGTGCTCGGCAGATTCAGTTCGTCGATCGCGTGCGTCGTCCGCCAACGCAAGTTGACTTGCTCGATCATTTTTTGATCGATCATCGA
>JACQGS010000249.1 GCA_016199405.1 Chloroflexota bacterium
GGCAGCCCGGCGATGAACTTTTTTGACGCGAATATCGTTGGCACGCGCGACGAGGTGGCGCTCGATACGGGCAGCTTCAAATTGCCGGTGCCCGGCGATCGTCGCGCCAAGCTCGCGAGCTATTTCGGCAAGACGCTCGTGCTCGGCGTGCGCCCGGAAGATATACACGATCGCGCGTTGGCGCCGGCCGCGATCAACGGCGCGCCGATTTCCACCACGGTCGATGTATTGGAACCAATGGGGAGCGAAATCTTTTTGTACCTCCTCGCCGGCAAGCAGAATTTTATCGCGCGTGTCGATCCGCGCAGTCAGGCACGTCCCGGTCAATCCATCGAGGTCATGCTGAATCTTGACCGGATGCATCTCTTTGACAAACAGAGCGAGCAAGCCATTTTCTAGCAATTTGTCGGAGAGGTGGCATAGCCCCTCGTGGGCGGCGCGCGACAGGGCTCTCCGATTGACCGCGGGTCAACTCATACCGAAAAGGAATTGCAGGTACACCGAGCGCGTCTCAGTGTACCTGTTTCATTATTTATGCTAACTATTCGCCTCGCGCACGCGCGGGATCGGGACGCGTGTCTGGCGCTCGACGATTCATTCGAAACTGAAAATGTTTGGCAGATGGACGAACGTGTCGCGGCGGAGCAGATTAGTATTGGCTTTCGCGTGACGCGTTTGCCGCGTCCGATGCGCGTACGCGATCTCGAATTGCGCGAAATGCTCGCCGCAAGTTTTGAAAGAGGTGAGGCGATATTTGTCGCAGATGACGGCGCGGTGCGCGGATATCTCTTGGTGACCCCGGCGCATGTCAGCGCGACGGCTTACGTCAAAGCCATCGTGGTCGCGAACGCGTTTCGGCGGCAGGGCATCGGCAAACAATTGTTGGGGGCAGCGTATGAATGGGCGGGCAAACAAAAGTTACGCGCGCTGATGCTGCACACGACGACGAAAGCGTACCCGGCGATTCGCTTTTTTCAGAAGCAGGGCTTTGGCTTTTGCGGATTCAACGACCGTTTATTGCCGAACGGCGACATTGCGTTGTATTTCGCGCTCGCGGTCAGAGCGTAGGACAAATTTGGAAATTCGTCCCACAAAGGAACACCGATGCAATTTGGTTTTTGCTTACCGACATTTTCGACGTTAGGCGCCCGCGACGCGATTCTCCATTCGGCTGAACTTGCCGAGCAAGATGGTTGGGATTCCGTGTGGGTGACTGATCATGTCTTGATGCAAACCGGCACGCCGACGCCGTACGCACACTTGTACGAGGCGCTGACCACGCTCTCGTTCGTCGCTGGCATGACGCGCCGCGTCAAACTCGGGACTTCGATTTTAGTTTTGCCGCAGCGAAACGCGATTGTGGTCGCGAAGCAAATTGCCGCGCTCGATGCGTTGAGCGCGGGGCGGATGATTTTAGGCGTCGGCGCGGGTTGGAACGAAAAAGAGTTTGAATATTTGGGCGCGGATTTTCATCGACGCGGCAAAAGATTAGAAGAGCAAATTGCTGTGATGCGCGCGTTGTGGACGCAGGAACAGCCCGCGTTTGAGGGGCGTGATCATCATTTCGCGGATACGGTTTTTTCGCCCAAGCCGGCGCAGACACGCTTGCCGATTTGGATCGGTGGAAATTCCGAGCCAGCCGCGCGGCGCGCCGCGCGCTTGGGCGATGGCTGGCACATCACCGGCACCGCACCCGCGCGCGCGCGGGAAATCATCGACGCGCTCCGTCCGCAGATTGGCGAAAAACCGTTTACGTTTTCTGCGCGCGTCGAAACCGATCCGACCGGCAAACTACCAGTTCAATTCGCCGGACCGGATGGATCGCCGCGGCGACGCTTGAGCATCGCGCCGGACGACGCCGCGCGCGATATCGAAACCTACCGCGCTGCCGGTATTGAATATCTCGTCATTGTATTTATGGGCGACAGCGCGGAGAAAATGTACGCGCATTCGCGAATACTCGCGCGGGAGGTCTTGCCGCGATTTCGTTGACCTTCTACTTGTTCTTGAGGAGAGCGTGAAAAATTCTTTCTTTGTCCCGGCGTTGATCGGACTCGCCGCGTGCGCCGCGCCGTCGCCAACTCCCACGCCGGTGCCGACAATCGCGCTGCCAACGGTGACGCCAACCGCGATTCCCACCTCTACGCTCGCTCCCACGCTCGTTCCACCAACTGAAACGCCTGCGCCGATTTTTACCCCAACGAGCGCGGCGACCTTGAATGCAAAGCGAACAATTTTTATTGATTCAACCTGGGCGGTGTTTAACCCGGGGGTCGTGGAGATGGAGATCAAGGGCAAGTCGCTGACATTGTCGTTGAACAAGCCGGCGCTTTGGTTCAACAACCTGCAGGGCGTTTTGGCTTACAAACTCATCAGCGGAAATTTCAAAGCGACCGCGGGCGTTAGCGCGCGCAAACGCTCGAACCCGGCGCAACCGCCAAGCATCGCGGTACACTTGGGCGGAATTATGGCGCGCAATCCAATTGGCGTCGGAAGCGGCGGCGCGGAGAACTATGTTTTTGTTGTCGTGGGATTTGATGTGGACGATCTATCGGTGGAGACGAAGACGACGATCAACAACATCAGCCAATTTGAAGGACCGGCGTGGGGAACGGGCGATGCGGAATTGCGGATGTGTCGAATCGCGAATGCATTTCACCTATTCAAACGGCGCATCGGCGCCACCGCGTGGACGTTGGCGACGACGTACAATCGCGCGGATTTACCGGCAACTTTGCAAGTCGGCGCGAATATCTACTCGCTGAATAATCCGGATTTACGCGTCACGTTTGAAAATCTGAGGATTGAGAGTGTGATCGACCGGACGGACTGCGAGAGGGATTAATGCGCTCCGGGCGACCTCAGGGGCGACCACCAGAGCGGGCGACCACAAGAGTCGCCCCTACAGCAATGCGTCGCGCAAAACTTCCGGCTGATTCGTGATGATCGCGTTCACGCCGATCTCCGCCAAACGCCGTGCCTCGATGGGTTCGTCCACAGTCCAAGCATTGACCGCATAGCCCCTGCGATTCGCCCACTCCATGTAAGCAAAAGTCACCATCGGGTTGCGCGGATGCAAGGCGTGCGGACGCGCGAGCGGACGCAGCCAGGCGTTGCCGAGAAAGATGGGGAGTTCTTTGAAATAGAGCAAGCCGCGCGGCAATTGTGGATTCAATTGCCGCATGCGACTCAGCGCGAGGGGATTGAACGAAGAGATGATCACGTGATTGCCGGACTGCGTTTCCTCAATCACCTTGACGACTGCCGGCTCTAAGCGCGGCGGCTCCCATAACCGGAAGAGCATTTGCGTCGCGATTTTCGCGAATTCGATCCGCGATAATTGCGTGGCATTCGGCGACCATGAGCGGAGCGCTTGCGTCTTGAGTTCGATGTTGATCAGCTTGTCGCGCGGAACCGCGCGCAAGACCTCCACCAGCGTCGGGATCTTCTCGCCGCGAAATTTTTCCCCAAACCAACTTCCAAAATCGAGCCGTTCGAGTTCCGCCAGCGTCATCGCACTGACTTTGCCGCGCCCGTTGCTCGTCCGATCCACGGTATCGTCGTGAATCACAACGGGCACGCCATCCTTCGTCAACGTGACATCCAGTTCGATTCCATCTGCGCCGAGTTGAAACGCGCGCTGAAACGCGGCGAGCGTATTCTCCGGCGCGGACGCGCTCGCGCCGCGATGCGCAATGATGAGCGGTCGTCTCATCCGCGTTTCCGCAATTCGTCCAATGATTTTTCAAATTTGTTGAACAGGGGCTGATATTCCTGTTCGGGAATTTCATATGCCGGACCCAAATCCAGATCGCGGCGGAGCAGATTGATGACGAGCCGCCGCCAATCGCGCACTTTTTGAAATGCGGTCTTATCTTCGGCGAAGCGATCGAGCGTTTCACGCAAGATGAAAACGGCGGAGCGCGTATCGGGCTCGGCACACAATCCGCCGCGCCCGTACGCCCATTCATTGACCGCCAGCGCGATTTTGCGAATCTCGGCGGGCTTGAGGTCTTGCCAGTGATAGCGACCGAGCGAAAGAAACAGCGCGGTCAGTTTCGGATATTCTTCAAGGCGCACGCGCAAAATCTCGGTCGCGTACGTTTGCTTGAGTTGCTCCGCCCAGCGAAATTTTTCGCGGCGTTGCTGGAAGAATGTAAACGCGCCGCCGATGATCGTCGAAAGAATGACGACGAGCCCGCTGATGAGCGCGGTTTGTAGTGTGGGGTCCATGGTCAAAGTAAAAAGGGAAACACGGAAACAAGTAGACAAGTAGACAAGTAGACAAGTAGAGACTTGTTCCTTGTTTACCTGTTTACATGTCTACGCCAGTTTCGTCCCATCATTACTGCAGAATTTCGCGCCGAGCAGGTTTTCGGTTCCGCAGGTCGGGCACTTGATCGTGAATTTCGTGCCGTCGTTGTTGCAGAATTTCGAGCCGGCGGGATTCACCGTTCCGCAGGTCGGGCAGGTGATCGCGCCGGCTTGCGTTTGCGGCGCGGCGGACGCGGGTTTGTTTTGTTGCATCGCTTGCGACATCATGCCGGCGAGTCCGGCGCCCATCCCCATGCCCGCGCCCAAACCAATGCCAGTATCCATTGCGCCGCCGGTACCGCCGGGCTGTTGCGCCGCGTCGCCGATCGCGCGCGCGGCTTTGAATTTCAAATATTTGTCCATATCGCCGATCGCGCCCATCGACGCGCGCTCGTCAATCGCTTTGGCGGTCTCTTCGGTCGGCGTGATCGCGCTGATGTAAAACGTTTTCAGCGCCAAGCCCATGCCGCCGAATTCATCATTCAATTCCGTGCGCGTCGCCGCGCTGAGTTCGTTATATTGCGAGGGCAGATCGAGGACCGACGATTTTTGTTCGCCGAGCACATCGGTCAGTTTGGACACGATAATGTTGCGCAAGTAGTCTGCCAACGCGTGCGTCGAAAAAATACCTTGCTGACCGGCAATCACGTTGACGAATGCGGCCGGGTCTTTGACGCTGTACGCGTACGCGCCGAAGCTACGCAGGCGAACCATTCCGAGTTCGGTATCGCGAAAAACAATCGGCTCCGGCGAGCCCCATTTCTGGTCCACAAAATCGCGCATATTGACGAAGATAACTTCGGCGGGGAATGGCGATTGCCCGGACGTCGCGAGACCGATAATGCTGGCGAGAATCGGAATGTTGTACGTCGTGATCGTGTGGCGGCCCGGCGCGAAGGTGTCCAGCGCCTTGCCGTCGCGGAAGAAAACCGCGCGCTGGCTTTCGCGCACGATCACTTGCGAACCCAGCCGGAAATCGCCGGGCCCGTCTTGCGGTTCACGATGCACAATCTCATTACCGGTGTCATCGAGAAACTGAACGACATCTATGATGCGAGGCATTTTTCTCTCCTTTGTTTTCTATCGTGATGCTATGCTTTGCCGGATTTCGGAAATCACGCGCGTCGTCCGCGCATTCCTCCCCTCGGCGTTCAGATGGTACACAGTGTCGTAAAAAAATGCAACTGGGAAGACAAACTGTACCGGCGTGCTGACGACCGGAATGTTTAACCCGGCTTTCAAACGTTGGTAAACGGTATCAATCGCAATCTGGCTTTGCCCGTATTGAATATCCGGAATCGGTGGAAACAGAACGAGAACGTTCGCGCGGCGGCTGTGCGAGAAATCAATAAATTCGTTCAAGTAATCGACGGCGCGCGTTTGAAATTCCAGCGTCTGCCCCGGTGCGAACAGCGTTTGATGCGCGACGTCCCCAATCGATTCTCTGCCCAAGTACGCCACGATATCGCCGTAGCGATTGTACGATTGGCGATTGATGACGAAATGATCGCGCGCATCGAGATTTTCGCCGATCACGCGCCCGACGCCTTGAATAAACGCCGGATATTCGCGCAGAACCACTCCGTACTGCTCGAGTGTGTCGAGATACGCAAACGCCGGCGGATGCAGAGCCAGCACTTCGACCAGAGTCGTACCGCCGGAAAGATGCGTATAGAATTGTTCGTATTCCGGAATGATCACGATCAAGTCGCCGGCTTTGATCTGCGGCTTGACTTGATTCAGCATAAAGCGCAAACCCAGCCCGGCGTTCAGTCCCATGTTGACGACGGGCATTTGCACTTCTTTTTCAACGCGTTCGCTATCCAAGCCGAGCGCAATATTCGACCCGCCGACAAAAATGATTTTGGGCGATGGCGTTGCGGCGAGCCGGATTTCCTTGTCCTGAATCGCGCCGAGATAACCGTTGACGCCGGAATTCTTGCCGTTGTTGATGATCGAAATCAATCCCCAATTCGTTGCCGCGACGAGAAAAACCAGCCAGAGGCATTTGAGAAAAAAACCCTTCATGGCTCGATCAGAACTGGAAATAGATAAACTTGCTTTCGGAAAATTTTCCAAAAAGTAGAATACTCATCATCAATGCATAATACGCGCTCCAACGGAGCCAAGCCGGTTGCGACGAAAGCCGCGCACGTAGACCGGCGTTATTCCAAAACAAATACGCGATCTCCATCACGAGAATCGCGAGGATGCCGATCTTTGCCATATTCAAATACGTCAGCAGTTCTTGCATGGCTGGCGCGCCGATGCTGATCCCGGTAAATAAATGCGTGCTGATGTACAGCGCATCTTGGAACGTGCTGGCTCTGAAAAAAATCCACGCGAACGAAACAAGTGCAAACGTGATGACGATTTGCGCAGCGCGCGCAAGCCGATCGTTCGGATTGAATTTTACGCCGAGCCGCGCGAGAAGTGAGTCGAACGATTGCGCCACGATCAAATACGCGCCGTGCAAGCCGCCCCAAATCACGAACGTCCAGCTCGCGCCGTGCCACAAGCCGCTGACTAAAAAAGTAATCAGCAAGTTGAAATGCCAGCGTAGTTTGCCAACGCGATTGCCGCCGAGCGGGAAATATAAATAATCGCGGAACCACGTCGAGAGCGAAATGTGCCAGCGCCGCCAGAAATCGGCAATGGAGGACGCGGCATAGGGGCGATTGAAATTTTGCATTAGTCGAAAGCCCATCACTTGCGCCGCGCCAATCGCGATATCCGAATAGCCGGAAAAGTCGCAATAGATTTGATACCCAAAAAATATCGCGGCGAGAATCAGCGGGATGCCTTCATATGCCGTCGGCTGATTGAAAATTGGATTCACAAAATCGGCGAGGCGATCCGCGATCACGACCTTTTTGAACAAGCCCCATGCCATTAGCTTCAGCCCGTTCGTGACGCGCGCATAATCGAACGAATGCTTTTCGTAGAACTGGTGCAAGAGATTGTAGGGTCGCTCAATGGGTCCGGCGACGAGTTGCGGATAGAACATGACGTACAGCGCAAAAATTCCCGGATGCCGCTCGGCTTTCTGCCTGCCGCGATAAACTTCGATGGTATAACTCAGCGATTGAAAAGTGTGGAAAGAAAGTCCGATCGGCAGAATAATTCCGAGCATTCCAATCGGATAGTTCCAGTCAAGAAAACCAGCCAGCGCGCGCAGGTTTGCGTTGAAAAAATCCAGATACTTGAAGATTGCCAGAATGCCGATGTTGGAAACTAGACTGGCGAGCAAGAATTTTTTTCTGCGCTCACCTTCCGCGCCTTCAATCCATATGCCCGCAACATAATCCACCGCGATCAAAAAGAACAAAACCAAAAGATACTGCGGGATGAATGCCGCATAGAATAGGCAACTGGCGCTGAGGAGGAGCGCCCAGCGCAAGCGGTGCGGCAGAAGAAAATAAAGCGCGGTAACGATTGGAAAGAAAAAGGCAAACTGCAGCGAGTTGAAGAGCATGATTTCGAATGTTTAGCGGCGTTCAGTAGTTGTCTGTTCTGTCAAATGGTTAGCCGAATTGCTTGGCTCCATATAGTCCGCAATACGTACCTCATCATTGATGGCGCACTTTTCGGGATCCCAAATAATCATCGTGCGGTCGCGGCTTAGCTCATACTTTTCGCGTTCTTTTGGCAATGCATTATGCAGAGTGGGAATCCACGAGAGTGGCACCGAGAGCGCGCGTCCATCGGTCAGTTCGACATGCATATATTTGTCGTCAAACCGAACCTGATGAATACGCGCCTCACGTGGAAACGTGTACGCCGATATGGGATACTGAATCTTGTACCGTTTAACTTGAAATTGTTCCTCGACTCGCTCTAATTTTGTACTCATGCCATTCCTCCAGCAAGAAAGTGTAATTTTGTTTGACGACCTTCAAGGCTCGATTCAACTCGTGCCGTTTCAATGTTCGTCCAGACCTTGCTACTTCAATTTCTGGTTCAAGCCAAATTTTAGGGTCATTGTAATCATCTTGCGAGCCCTTGCCAATATGCACACTCGCTCGGTCTTCGTTCAGAGCGTCATGACTGTGAAACCAAAATAGCAACTCACCTTCGGTGAGCACCTTTGGACTCATGTTGTTTTTCCTTTTCGGCTAACGCTACCGCCCGCCGATTCCACCGCAAAGTGTCTTGCGAAATGCAAGCACGTTCGCCAGCACAAACCGCGCACGCTAAAAATGCGCGACGGTGGCGGAATCGGCGGGCAGGTGTTTTGTGACGTTCGTTCGTCGTCCGATATCCCCTTCGCTGGGCAACCGCGCTGCTCCTCGCCGCGCGCCTTCGTCAAAAAGTGTCAAGGTGTAATTCTCCTTCGTATCGCGGTCTCTTTTGTCTTATGCTTGTGCGCGTTCAGTTTTTTCTTTTCTTTACGCTAACTTCAAGCGCAATCACTTCGGCTGAAGGGGTGGTTGATTTCAATCAAGTTCCCGTCTGGGTCGCGCAGGTGAGCCGTGCGGATGCCCCAATCAGGATGGTCAGTCGGTTTAGCGGTCAATGAAATCCCCTGGGTCTTCAACCGCTGCGCTATCGCGTCCACATTCTCAACCGCAAAGACGAGACAGACTTTATCTTGAGCGGAAACTTAGGCGGGCAAGTGGGACGTACCGAGTGTCGCTCATCTCTCTCTTATCAAAAAGAGAGATGTTGACTGTGCCTAACGTAAAGTCAGCGTAAGTACCATCCTCGTTACCATATCCTACTGGAAATCCGAGGACATCGCGATAGAATCGGAAACATGCCTTGAAGTTGGAGACCAACAACCGCGTGAACTCGTATTTGTAACTCATCGCGTCCTCTCACGCTTGATTCAAGTGTTGGTAGTAATCTGTCGCCGACCTGCCGACTTGCTCTTTCAAAAGAGAATGTCACAAAACACTCGCCTCCCGCATCGGTGCGGGAATCCACGCTATCCCTCCGGCAAAAATAATTCTACGCCGCAGTATGGACACTTGACCAGCCCTTTGCCGACTGCCTCGCGCACGCCGCCGCAGTTGGGGCATTTCGTCGTTTGCATTTGCGCGAGGTCTTGCGAATAAAACATTCCCTCTTGCCAATTCACAAAGCCGCTGAACAAACCTTGATTCACCAATTCGAAAATCGCGGTCTTCACTTGCTCGCGCGTCATTTTCATTTCGATGGCGGCGCTGCCCACGGAAATTTTGCCGGCGGATTGAATCATGCCGAGCAAGCGTTCTTTTTTCCGCACCTCGACCATTTCCGCGGCTTCTTGTCCGCCGCGCACAAATAAAAATATGCCGATGCCGCCCAAAATCAAAAGCGGCACAACGCCGAAGAGCGCGATGCCAAGCACCGCGCCGCTCGTTTGCACTTGATTCGATGCGATGCCGCTCCCGATAAACGCGGCGACGACCAAGCACCACAGCAATCCGCCGACGATCAAAATTATTCCAATGATGCGACCCA
>JACQGS010000258.1 GCA_016199405.1 Chloroflexota bacterium
CTGACGACCGTCGGAAAACTTATGAGACACGGTACTAGGGTGAGGTCATTCGAATGGGCGATGGCAATGATCTGACCGTCTACAAAAGGCGGTGTCTTGCCGATCTTGGTCAGGCGCGCGCGTTCCGCCGCGTGCCATTCCGCGGCGCGCTGATCGTATGCCAGAATGGACATCGAAACCGCAATCACTTCGTTCAAGTACTTTTCAATCGCGGCGCGTTTGGTGGAAGCGGGCAGGCGGTCACACCCAAACCACAATTCGTGCCAGACCACCGCCGCGATTGCCAATTCGTCTTGATGTTGCTTGAGACGCGCCATCACTTTGCCGTTAGGTGTCGGGCGCAATGGCTCGGAGACGATGTTGGTATCCAACAAGTACTGGATGCTCACCAACGCACCTCGCGCCCTGACGATTTATCGCGCAAGCCGTTGAAGAGATTGGGGTCGATATCAAGTTTGGCGAGATCGGTCGTCGCGCGGAACGCGGAGTAAGCATCCCAAAAGTGTGCAGCGGTCAAGCGCTGAAACTCACGCAGGGACAGCAACACTGCCACGGGCTTCCCGCGCCGTGTGAGTTGAACGAACGGTTGATGTTCCAGATCATGCACCAAAGCCGCCAAATCGTGACGAGCTTGAGCAATCGAAAATGCTTTTGCCATCCTGACCTCCATATGTCTATCTACATGGCTATTTTAGCAAATGACCCAAGTTTGTCAAACCGTGCCTTGATACTTGCCGCAAGTACGACGCCGCGCGCGGGCTCGCGCAATTTGCCGCGACCGCGCGATGAAGTGGAGTTGAGCAAATTGAATGATCGGTTGGTGCAGGTGGTGCAAGAAACCATGCAACCGACAAGTGTGAGTTTGTGGTTAAAGTCAACGGCAGAATATGGATTGAGGCAATGACTCTCAACACCAAACCATCATCAGAAATCCAACTCCAAGGCCGGGCGCTCACGCTTGCCCGCGCCGCGTGGCTGGCGTTCTTCACTGTCGCCACGATCACGTTGTTAGTTGCCTTCCCGGCGCGCTGGGCAGAACTGACCCATCCCGGACCGAACACATTGGCAAGCCTGATTGCGTTGGGCTGGTCGGTCTCATTCTATGCCGTTTCCTCTCTCGTCGTCGAAGCCATTTTTGCCGTTGCCTATCTCCTCGTCGGGTTGGTCATTTTTTTGCGCCGCTCCGATGACCGGATGGCGCTGTTCATTGCCCTGACACTTGTGGCTTTTGGCGTAGGGAATCAAACCATCGCGCTCACGCTACCAGCGTTGCGCGAATATTCATGGGGAGAGGTCGTCTTCGTCTTTGGCGGGTTTGCCGCCTGGGTTACGTTTACTCAATTTCCGTATCTTTTCCCAAGCGGGCGTTATGTGCCTGACTGGTCGCGAATTCCTGCTCTGTTTTTTTTCCTGTTGCTCATCCCATGGAATTTCATGGTGGATTCACCGCTCTACCCGCCCGCTTGGCCTCCGGTGATTTTTGGTCCCTTGACCGTGTTTCTCTGGGGGTCAATTGTCGTCAGCCAGATTTACCGCTACCGGCGGGTATCCACCCCCATCGAACGCCAGCAGACCAAATGGGTGATGTATGCGCTGGCGATGATCGCCGTCAGCCTGATCCTCTTGGTTCTGACAACTTTCTTTTACGGCAGCAATGTGCTCACTGTGCATTCCATCGAAGAGCTGTCCACCTCCGACCTCTTTATCTTCGGGCTGGTTGCTCAGTTTGGGTCTCCGCTTGTCTTTCTTTTGCTGCCCATTGCCTTCGCATTCTCCATCTTACGTTACCGGTTATGGGACATTGACATCCTCATTCGCCGCACACTCATTTACGGCGCATTGACGGCGACGCTCGCGCTGGTGTATTTCGGCGGTGTCGTTATGCTTCAACAACTTTTCCGTGCGCTGACGGGCCCATCCTCCGAACTCGCGGTCATCGTTTCCACGCTCGCCATCGCCGCGCTGTTCAATCCTTTGCGCCGCCGCGTGCAAAACGCGATTGATCGCGCGTTTTATCGGCGCAAATATGATGCGGCGCGCGTACTCGCGCAATTTGCCGCCACCGCGCGCGATGAGGTAGAATTGGAAAAATTGACCGCGCGGTTAGTAGAAGTGGTGCGAGAAACCATGCAGCCGGCAAGTGTCGGCTTGTGGCTAAAGAAAAAGTAAAGGGAGCAAACATGCAAGCAAAAGTTGAATCCAGCACAATTCTACGTCAGCCGTGGCTGAATATTGCGCGCGCGGCGTGGATTGTTCTGTCCGCCACGGCAGTCCTTGCGTTCATTGCCAGCACGGCGATCGCGTGGGGCGAGCCGTTGCCGAGTTGCACAACACCGGACGCGGCTTGCGGACCGTGGAGCATGAGCCAAGAGGATATTGGGGTGGCGCAAAAGTTGGGACTATCGGAACAACTTTTGCGACTCAGCTATTTTGGCAGGAGCATCATCACCTATGGACTGTTTATCGTGGTCGGCTTGATCATTTTTTGGCGCAAGTCCGATGATTGGGTCGCGTTGCTCCTGTCACACATGCTGGTATCGTTCGCAGTGGAAGGGGTTCAAAATCTGGGAGCGTTTCAAGGCGTGGTGAATGGATTATTAGTCATTGACACATTCGTGTTCATTCTCTTGCCGCTTATCTTTCCTAATGGGCGTTTTGTCCCGCGCTGGACGCGGTGGATTGTGCTTCCGCTCGTTCTGCTATTACTCCCCCCCACAATGTTGGTGTCGCTGGTAGGAGAGCAAAATAATCAGATTGCCACGTTCGGGCTACTGGTGGGATTCGCGGGTTGGTTTGTCATCGCGGGCTATGCGGTGATCTATCGTTACCGGCGGATTTCCAACACGCTCGAACGTCAGCAGACCAAATGGGTGATGGGAGGATTCTTGAGTACGTTCATCGGAATCATCCCCTTCACGGTGATTACGCTTGTATATCCTCCATCTCAACCATCGCCCGAGCGACTCGCCTTTGTCCTGCTGGTCTTGTTCCCCGTTGGACTGGTATCCTATCTCTTTATGGCAGGTGCGATTGCCTTTGCGATTTTGCGCTATCGCTTGTATGACATTGACATCATCATCCGCCGCACGCTCATCTACGGCGCGCTCACTGCCGCGCTCGCGTTCGTTTATTTCGGCAGTGTCGTTTTGCTTCAACAACTCTTTCGCGGCATCATTGGACAATCGTCTGAACTCGCGATCATCATCTCGACGCTCGCGATAGCCGCGCTGTTCAATCCCTTACGCCGCCGCGTGCAAAATACGATTGACCATCGCTTCTTTCGCCGCAAGTACGATGCCGCGCGCGTGCTCGCGCAATTTGCCGCAACCGCGCGCGATGAGGTGGAGTTGGAGAAGTTGACCGCGCGCTTGGTGGAGGTGGTGAGCGAGACGATTCAGCCGACACAGGTGAGTTTGTGGCTGAAAAAGAAATAGACGCGCTGATCATCGGCTCTGGACCCAATGGGCTCGCGTCCGCGATCACGCTGGCGCGCGCGGGCTGTTCGGTTCGGGTGATGGAAGCAAGCCACACCATCGGCGGAGGGATGCGCACCGCGGAACTGACTCTGCCCGGCTTCAAGCACGATATTTTTTCGGCGGTGCATCCCTTCGCCCTCGCCGCGCCATTCTTTCGCTCACTGCCGCTCGAACCGTCCGGCTTGGAATGGATTCATTCGCCCGCGCCGGTGGCGCACCCGCTCGACGATGGAACGGCGGTGATATTGGAACGCTCGATAGACGCAACTGCCGCGACGATGGGCAGTGACGGCGCGATGTATCGCGCACTGATGCAGCCGCTGGTGCGCGACGCGGAAAAAATCATCGAGACGTTTCTCGCGCCCTTGCACGTGCCGCGCGATCCGCGCGTGCTGATTCGCTTCGGTCTGCCGGCGCTCCTCTCGACGCACGCGCTCGCGCATCTCGCGTTTCGCGGCGAACGCGCCCGCGCGCTCTTTGCCGGCATGGCGGCGCATTCCGCAATGCCGCTCGAGCATTCGCCCACCGCGGCGTTCAGTCTGATGCTGTGCCTCGTCGGTCACGCGGCGGGCTGGGCATTTCCGTCCGGCGGCGCGCAGAAGATCGCGGACGCGATGGCGCGCGCGCTTCAAGCGCACGGAGGAAAAATCGTCACCGACTCCCGCGTCGATTCGATTGACGATCTACCCCCCGCGCGCGCGATTCTTTTCGATGTGACGCCGCGTCAACTGGTTCGGATTGCCGGGCATCGCTTGCCCGCGGGGTACGTGCGCGCGTTACAGCGTTATCGCTACGGACCCGGCGCGTTCAAGGTAGATTACGCGCTCGACGGTCCGATTCCGTGGCGAGCGCGCGATTGCGCGCGCGCCGCGACGGTGCATCTCGGCGGAACGCTGAACGAAATCGCGGCGTCGGAGCGCGCGGCGTTTCGCGGCGAGCATCCTGCCAAACCGGCGGTGATGCTGACGCAGACCAGTCTGTTCGATCCGACCCGCGCGCCAAGAGGCAAGCATACCGTTTGGGCGTATTGCCATGTGCCCAACGGTTCGACCTTTGACATGTCCGCGCGCATCGAAGCGCAAATCGAACGCTTTGCGCCCGGTTTTCGCGAACGCATTCTCGCGCGGCACATCTCGTCACCTGCCGCATTGGAACGCGAGAACGCGAACGTCGTCGGCGGCGATGTGACCGGCGGCTTGCAAGACCTGTTTCAATTCTATACTCGTCCCACGTGGAACTTTATCTGTCCGTACGCGACGCCGCTCAAAGGCGTTTATCTCTGTTCCGCATCCACACCGCCCGGCGGAGGGGTGCATGGGATGTGTGGATATTTTGCCGCGCAGGCGGCATTGCGCGATGTGTTTGGAGTCGGATAGTCCAGAGTCCAATGTCCAGAGTCCAGAGTCTCAGTACATCACAATTTCGGGAAGCGCTCTCTAGCGCGCTTTCGCCTGAAAAGCGGCGTTAGAGAACGCCTGCCCCTTCAAATCTGTGATGCACTGAGTCCCGTAACGTTTCTCGTAACGAATCCAAGACGCGTCCATCC
>JACQGS010000244.1 GCA_016199405.1 Chloroflexota bacterium
AGCGACTGCAACAACTCGGAGAGACTTTTCAAGAAGCCCAACAACGTGTCTTTGTAAAAGCTGAGCAAAGTAGCCCCAGTCGCCCCTAGCAGAACAAGCAGCAGGTTTTGAATCCAACTAGGGAGACTATTCCAAACGCCTTCTAGAAAGTTTAGTATTTCGGACATCGATTGTCTCGCCTCGTATTAATTTTCATTGCTTGACAGACAGAACATCGAAAGCCTTGAGTCCGAACATAGAGATGGCGTGAAACTTATATTCCACGCACCGAAAGATGCATGGAGCACCATAAGTTCCCGTGTTTCTCGCATCTTTTGTTGGGTGATACCAATCTCCGTATTTCTTGATCCCGATTTTATCGCACTTTATACTCTGAGTCAATGTGCCATTCCCAAGCTTCCCAAGCCAACCAATTTCCAACAACGAATTACAAATTTCATTTGCCGGTGTCCGCGACGATTCCATTTTTCGCGTCCTCGCGGCAGTTGCATGCCTCGCGCGATTCCGCGCCGCGCGTAATTTGCCCGTCATATTCTTGATCCGCCGAAGCAATGGACCACCCGGAAAGCACAAAGGGAATCGCGTTCGGTTCGATCCATTGTCCATTGTACAGCCGCGCGAAATGCAAATGACTCGCATCCGCATTGCCGCCTTCGCAGGATGGATGTCCGATTTTGTCGCCGCTGTTCAACACGACGCCGGGTCCCACGCGTCCAGCCGCCGCCAGATGCAAATACAATAACGCCCAGCCCTTGCCTTGAAAATTATTTCCGTTCAACGTCTCCACCACGCGCCCGCGCTCTGACCGCAACACTTTTCCCGCCGCGGCGGCAACGACAAATCGCCGCGACGCGACGCAACTGCCCGAGCCGGCAATATCATCCGGCGAGAAATCAATTGCCGACCTGCCCCCGTTTTCGCCCCAGCCGGTATGCGGTCCGCCGGAAAAATACCACATCTCGCCGTCGCTCCACGGCAGACGGAGCGCGGGCTGCCGAAGGTCGCGCGGCACGAGTGGGTCAATTGCGTATTGATCCGGCTCGCCGAACAATTTGCGGTATGCCGCGCTAAAACCATCCGCGCCGATTTCGTTCTGCCACGCGTCGAACGTCGTCGTCTGCGCGAGCATATTCATCACGGCGAGCGTTCCAGCATTCAGCGACGGTGGAATAAACGCGCGCGCGCGATCTTTGAAGCGCAAATGCGAAAGCCGCGCGGAAAGTTTTCCGTAATAGCCCTCGTTCAATGCGTTCGCCGTCCAGCCGGCTTGAAAATATAATCCTTGCCGCGTTGAATCAATCAACCCCATCGGATATTGAATCTGCGCCGGAAACTGATTCGTCACCCAGCCGCTTTGTAATTCCAAAAGTGTGAGCAGCACGCGCGGTCCGACGCTAAAACGCTCGGACACGAGTTGCAGGATTTGCGCGCCGGTCAGCGTCTCGCCTTCGACGCGCTCGCGATAAGCAGCCAGATAGCCGCTGTGCTGATTCGCGAACGCGGCGATGTCGAAATTTTCGTACGCGGGTCCGTATACGACTTCACTGTTGGGAATGAACGATTCGCCGGGCGCGGCGCGCGTAAGTTTGATCGGGACTTTGAGCATCTGCCCGATGCCGAGCGTGTTCGCGTCGGCGATGCCATTGAGTTCCATCAATTCATCCAGCGAGATATTGTAACGCAACGCAATGCTGCTCAGCGTGTCGCCGGCGCGAACCGAATAACGATCAATGATCGTTTGGGGAAGTGGAACCGGAGCCGAGGGAACGCGTGCGGGCGTCGCGATTTGAGCGCGCGTAGGAAGCGCCGCCGGCGCGAGGGGCTCGTCTTCGTCGGCGGCGGGCGCGCAGGAGGAGAGCGCGATCAGGAGAATGAAGACGAAAAGTCGCGCGAATTCGGAATTCAAAATTCTAAATTCTAGATTCGATGCCCGTAATTCATAATTCATAATTCGTAATACGCAGCGCATAAATCCGAAATCTGCAATCCGAAATCTGAAATTGACTACGGCGTCAGCCGCTTGGTATCGCGCGGGAAAAGCGTTGCCTCGCGAATGTTCGACAAGCCGGCGAGCTGCATCACAAAACGCTCCAAGCCGACCGCAAAGCCGCCATGCGGCGGCATTCCGAATTGCATCGGCTCGAGATAATATCGAAACGGTTCAATGGGCAAATGCGCGCGTTCGAGCGCGGCGAGATAATCCGCGTAGCGATGCAAGCGCTGTCCGCCGGTTACCAGTTCGGTGCCGCGAAAAAGCAAATCAAAAGAATTCGAATAGGTTGGATTTTCCGGATCGGGGTGCGTATAAAAGGGCCGCTTGATCATCGGATAGCCGGTGACGAAAAGAAAATCCGATCCGTGCGTCGCGCGCGCCCACGCGCCGAGCCAGCGTTCGTGCTGCGGCGCGAGATCGGGTTCGCCGCGACAATCTTGTCCGTGGAGTTGCAAAATCAATTCTTGCGCGTCGCGGAAATGAATATGCGGGATGCTTTCGGGCACGGCGGGCAATTGGATATTGGTCATGGGTAATTCGGTGGCGTGCCATTCGGCGAGCCGCGCGATAATATGCCGCATCAGCCGATTGAGCATTGCCATCACCGTGAAATGATTTTCGATGAATCCAAATTCCGCGTCCAGGCTGACGTATTCGTTGACGTGCCGCGTCGTATCGTGCGGTTCGGCGCGAAAGACCGGCGCGATTTCGTACACGCGCTCCAAGACCCCGACCATTATTTGTTTGTAGAATTGCGGCGATTGCGCGAGATACGCGGTAGAGCCAAAATATTCCACCGCGAAAACATTCGCGCCGGATTCCGTCGCCGACGCGACGAGTTTGGGCGATTGGATTTCGGTAAATCCTTCGTCGTTCAAGAATTCGCGAAACGCGCGCAGAATGCCCGCGCTGAGGCGCAAGAGCGCGCGGCGGTGGGGATGCCGAAGCGCGACCGTCGCATGGTCGAGAATCGTATCGAGCGAGGCATTGATCGTGGGATGATAAAGCGGGACGAGGAAATCTGCTGTCACCGGCGTGACGACGCGGATGGCAATGTCATGCAATTCAAATCCGCCCGGCGCTTGCGGTTCGGCAACGACATTGCCTTCCATCTCGATCACGGATTCGTTTTGTAAATCGCGCACTGGCGCGAGCAATTGCGCGTCCTGCGTCATCGCTTGCGCGATGCCGTAGCCGTCGCGCAGGAGAACGAAATTTATTTTGCCGAGTGCGCGTAATTGATGCAGCCAGCCGTGCAGGGTGACGCGCGCGCCAACGTGTTGCGCGAGTTCGGTTGTGCGAATGTATTGCATAGCAAACCTCTCGTCTTGCCCTCACGCGAATGATTATTCGTGTGATTCGTCTTTAATCGTGGACAAAAAAACTCCTCGCCCGGTGAAAGGACGAGGAGGTCTCGTGGTGCCACCTTTCTTTTCTGCATCCCTGCAGACTCTGCGGCTTGATAACGCAAGCCAAACGCTCCGCTCGGGATTGTCTTGCCGGAATTCCGAAGGTCGCCTTTTCAGCCGAGAGGCAACTCTCTACGCATCGGTCATTTCCGGATTTTGCTCCGTCAACGCGGCGTCGCGTTTATAACACGATTCAGAAGTGAGGTCAAATCACGTTCACCATCGTCACGGACGTGGCGTTCCGGTCGGCGTGGCGGCGGGCACGCTGGATGTTGGCGCGGCGCACGCGTCGCGTTCGTGCAGGTACCGCTCGCGCTCTTCGCACGTGAAATCGCGCGTGACGCGCGATTGCGCGAGCGCCAGCAGATCGCCGGTGCGCGTCAAGTACACGCGCGCCGAGCCGTCATCGCTGGCGACGACGATTTCCTTTCCATCCGGGCTGTACTGCGCGCTATTGGCGTTGGCGCTTTGCCCCAACAATTCCAATAATTCGTCGCCGGTGGCAACGTCCCAGATCCGCGCGACGTTGTCCGCGCTGGCGGTGATGAGTCGCGCGCCGTCCGGACTGAACGCAACTCCAAAGACGGAATTCTTATGCCCGCGCAAAATCGTGAGCGGTGCGCCGGTGTTGGCGTCCCAGATGCGCGCATAGTTATCCGTGCTCGCCGTCGCGACGCGTTTGCCGTCGGGACTGAACGCGGCGCGCACCACCAGGCCGGTATGCCCGCGCAACGCGAGCAACTCTTTGCCGGTGAGCGCATCCCAAATTCGCGCGGTCCCGTCATAACTTGCCGTGACGATTTTCTTTCCATCCGCGCTGTACATCGCGCTGCGAACGGATTCCGTATGCCCGGTCAAAATGGTGATCGGGTTGCCGGTCGCCGCATCCCAAATGCGCGCGGTCTTGTCCAAACTTGCCGTCAAGATTTGTTTTCCGTCGGGACTGAAAACCGCCGAGTAGACGGTGCCGCCATGCCCTTGCAGCGAAGTGAGTTGTACGCCGGTCACCGCGTCCCAAATTCGCGCGGTGCGATCGCTGCTGCCCGTCGCGATCCGTTTTCCATCCGGACTAAACGAGGCTTGCCATACTCTGCCGGTATGTCCGCGCAGGGTCACCAACTCGCGACCCGTCGCCGCGTTCCAAACGCGCGCGGTCTGATCGAAACTGGCGGTCGCGATTTGCTGGCTGTCCGGGCTAAAGCTGGCGGTCCAAATCGCATCGGAATGATTCAGCGATAGAAACTCGACGCCGGCAATCGCATCCCAAATGCGCGCGGTTTTATCGCCGCTGGCGGTCAGGATATATTTTCCGTCACGACTAAAGTTCGCGCTGCGCACTTCGCCAGTGTGCCCGGACAACATCGCGCTGGCGTGCCAAATGCCGACCTCCCAAATGCGGACGGTCTGATCCGCGCTCGCCGACAAAATTCGCTGACCATCCGGTTGAAAGGCGACGCGGAAGACGCTATCGCCATGTCCGCGCATCGCGACGATCAGTTGATTCGTCGTCGTGTCCCACACGCGCACGAGCCCATCGTTTCCGCCGGTCACGATCCATTTTCCATCCGGGCTATACGCCGCATCCAATACGCTATCCGGATGCGTGAAGGGCAACCCAATGGAAAGCCCGGTCGCAGCATCCCAGACGCGCGCCGTCTTATCGCTGCTCGCCGTCACAATTCGTTTTCCATCGGCGCTGTACGCCGCGCCGGTAATCGCGTCCGAATGTCCACGCAGCACCATTAGTTCGCGTCCCGAGGAGGCATCCCACACGCGCGCCGTTTTGTCACTGCTCGCGGTGAGAATTTGTTTTCCATCCGGGCTATACGTGGCAAGCCACAATTCGCCCATGTGTCCACGCAAAACCAAAAGCTCGCGCCCGCTTGCCGCCTCCCACACTTGCGCGTTGCCGTCTTTGCCGGCGGTAATAAAACGCGATCCGTCCGGGCTGAACCCGACATTTTGCACTTCGGCGGCAAACCCGCGCAACGTCATCAACTCCCGCCCGGTTGCAGCGTCCCACACGCGCACCGTCTTGTCGAGACTCGACGTGACGATGCGCTTTTCATCCGGGCTAAACGCCGCGCCCCAGATTTCGGCGGTGTGCCCGCGCAGCGTTTTGCGCAAGCGCGAGGTGATGAGCGATTTGCGTAACGCGTTTTCGCCTTCCAACGTGTAACTTACACTCAACGATCGCATCCCGAGTAAGATGCTTCGCTCTGGATCATCGGCGAGATGATTCGTGGCGCTAAAGGCGAGCTCACGCGCGGTTCCGATCAAGCGCAGGGACTCGGAAGTTGCGCGCGCGCTCTCGGCAATATCGCGTTGTTCGACGGCGTGATCTTCGGAAGCCATCGCCGCGATGGTTTGGCGCACCGCGATCAGCGTCAGCCCGGCAAAAACGAATAACAAGATCGCGCCGATCGTCGTCGCGACGCGGCGGACGAATTGCGCGCGGCGTTCGCGTTCTTCGCGGCGCGCTTTTTCGTCGGTTTGCTTTTGCACGTAGCGTCTGCGCCAATCCAAAATTGCCGGCGCCAGCACATCGTGAAAGATTTCATAGCGCACCATGCCGGGCTGATCGGGCGGCGGCGCGATAGGACGTAAGACGCGCGAATCGGCAAGCGTTTTAAGAATCGGCGTGACTTGCTCGCTCGGACGCGCCGAATACGCGACCAGGTCTTCGGACGCCTGCGCGATTTTCGTGCCGGAGGGAGTCACGAGCCGATCAAAAAAGAGCGCGCAGACATCCTGTTCCGCCGCGTTCAAGCGCACCATCACCGAATCGAGATGCGTGCGGACGATTTGTTCCGCGCCGCCCAAATTCTGAAGCGTGCTGAAACGCAAAGCCGTCGAACCGGCGCTTTGTTCTTCTTCCCACAGCCGCGTCAACACGAGTTGCAGAAAAGGCGTTTCGATTTCGACCTTGTCGTCGCGTGAACGCGCCGGCGTGCCATCGCCGCGTCCGGCTTGACCGAGCGTCACTTTGCCGGTGCGCACTTGGTCGATAATCGCGCGCACCAAATCATCGTCAATCTGCATCGGCGTGTTTGAATGTTTGGAATTGTAGACTGCCAATGGCTTGCGGATTGCCTCCTCGGCGGCGGCGGCATCGAGATGATGCAAGCGCAGCGTATTGCCGAGCAGGTTGGGAATGCGCGCGCGAAAGCGATCGAGTTTAGACAAACCGTCCTCGCGCAACGAGATCAAAAAGGCAGCGTCCACTTCCTCGCGATTGACCGCCCGCGCAAACTCTTCATCAAAGGTTTGGGCAGACGATTCGGGGTGATACATAAAGTATTCTTCGAACTGATCCAACAGGATCAGCACCGGACCACCGAGTTGGTCTGAGGCGATGGCGAGAAAATCGTCCAGCGGCAGATTAATATCGGCTTTGAGCGGCTTGCCGGTCGCGCGCTCGATTTCTTTAGCGATCTCTACTTTGAATTGACTGCGAAAGCCGGCATCCTGCCACGCGCGGAAAACGACGACGGCGGTGCGCGGCGTTGCGCGCAAGCGCGGGACGACGCCAGCGAGCAAGATCGAACTTTTGCCGACGCCGCTAACGCCGTACAGGATCGTCAAGGGCGCGGCGTACAGATTCGAGGTAATGATGCGCTGCTCGCGATCGCGTCCAAAAAATAATTCGCGGTCACTTTCGGAAAATGGTTGTAATCCCACATAAGGACTATTCAAGTTTCCGTGGTTCATGGTTTCAATTACTCCCTTCGACTGCAAAACCATTCTACTCCCGCGCGGATTCGATTCGACCTCATTCTATCGATTGGTTCTTGCTATTGACCCAACGATTTTGTTCTTGAGCTTCCCGGCTTGCAGTTTGATCTGCTTTGTGCTGGAAAACTTGGAACGAAGAGCTCGCCTATATTCTCGTATTTTTGACATGGTGGATTCTCCGCTAGAGTGGAGAAACCTGACGAAGTTGGCGCTTGCACTGCGCCCCAATTCTCGTAACTTGAGACCGACGGTCCGTTCACTTCGCCCCAATTCTCGTAACTTGAGACCGACGGTCCGTTCACTTCGCCGGGCAAGTCTGAGTGTACTTGACTCCAGTTTATCTCTCAAGTTTTGAACCGCCATGATGCGAGCTTGGCTTTTTCGGCGTTGCTGTCTGCGCGCCGCATAGATCGTTTGCGGCAGAACCGAGCGGACATAAGCCATACAATAATAACCCACTTCTCGGCGTTTGGAGCGAGCATCTTTTTTCAATGCCGCGATTTCCGACGCGAGTTGTTTTTCCAACTTGGGATCGTCGGTTTCCTCTTGGATATTGCGCTTCAATCCAATTTGGGCTTCGATTTGCAAGATCGCTTCAACTTGCTTTCTTTTCTTGGTCCCGAATCTCTCTTCAATCGGATCAAAAAGCATATCGTGATCAGCGATACTCTGAATAATAGTCGCCTCACCCGCTCTTATGCCGGCGCCTTTTCTCAAAGTGGATTCGAGGATTTTTTTCTCTTCATATAATCCCCACGAGATGAAAAGCACGGTGATGAGCAAACCGCCAATTCCAAGTCCCAATGCCACCCCGATCGTTAGGAGACTGGACTGGCTGCCGGCGAACAAATTGGTGTTAAAAATGAAATGTCCGAAAATGGCGGCAACCCACCCCAGAACCAATCCAACCATGCGCGTATTTCCTTTTTCAAGCCGAAAGAGCCCCAAAGAGATTCCAACCAACGCGGTGGCGCTGCTGTGCATTAAAGAAGTTGAAAAGACACGACCGAGCGTTAAAATGAGGTCTTGGGAAGTTCCGGCGCCGGTTAAAAAGCGTAGATTCTCTCCCACCGTAAATCCGGTCCCGATGGCAAAACCAAGGATGGCGCCGTCGACAAAATAATGGAATTTAGTTTGGCGCACGAGATAGATGAGCAGAAGCGATTTCAGAATCTCTTCGGTAATCGGCGCGAGGCGAGTGGCGACTGATTCTAAGCCAAGGATGGGTACGAGAGCAGAGTTAAGTCGAAGAGAAACAGCCGAGACAAGAATTCCCCAGCTAATGCAGGCAACGATCATCCTGAGATTGCTGGATGAATATAGATCAAGCCAGCGAACCGTGAAAAGAAACGTCAACGGAATCGCAATCGCAAATAAAGCCGGCAAGTTGAAACTGAATTGATCCATAAGTTCCGAATGTCCGCATGCAATAATAGAAACCTAAATGGCGTTGATTCGATTCGTGCTCTGACCGCGCCGCCGACCTCTCAGGTCATCTTGCTTTTTGGGATAAATGACTTGCTGGATCAACTATGTGGTCAAGATGACCTGAGTCGGCAACCAAAACGACAACTCTCTGGATTATTTTCCCGATGAGACGGCGTGCCGATCGATTGCCATTTCGGGTTAGCATTCTCCGCTAATAACGCATGGCGGGCAGCAGCCCGTCAACCCGTTCAACATCGTTAGGACGGATGAGCGGAATTGCGGGTTCACCGAGATCAGTACATAGACGACCGCAAAGCCGGCAAGTATGACCCCCACAACTTTGAGAACTTTTACAACGCGTGAGTTCATAATTTCTTCACCCCCCTCTCAATAGATTTGGCACTTTCAGCAAGCGGCAATTGCTTTTTTGCTTTATGATCGTTGTAAGAATGTGGAGACAATCTGATCGTTTATGCAATTCGTGCGCCGTTAAGGTTTGGGAGTACTGGTGGCAGAAGGTGCGCAGGCTGTTTCGCGCAAGTACCGTTCGCGTTCGTCGCAGGTCAGTTCGCGCGTGACGCGGCTTTTCGCCAGTTTCAGCAAGTCCTGGATCAAGATCAAAGAGACGCGCGCCGTGCCGTCGTTGCTCGCGATCAAAACTTTTTTCCCATCCGGGCTGTAGCTTGACCAGTAGACCGCGTCATGATAACCCCGTAAGAGATCAACTTCCTCTCCCGTTTGCGCATCCCAAAACCGGACCGTCTGATCAAAACTTGAGCTCAAAATATTTCTTCCATCTCCGCTAAACGTAGCCATACTGACCGCTTGAGAATGTCCGCGGAGGGTCAAGAGTTCTTTGAATAAAGTCGCATCCCAAATTCGAATGGTCTTGTCGTAACTCGCGGTGACAATTTTCTTTCCGTCCGCGCTGAAAGAAATAGCGGCAACTGCATCGCGGTGCCCAACCAATTCGCCGATCTTTTCGCCTTTCGAATTCCAGACCCAAACGCTCGTATCATCGTTGCCAGTGACAATCTTCGTTCCATCGGGACTGAAAGTGGCCCCACGCATTCCGAATTTCTGCCCACTCAAAACGAGCGGATTCTCGGGTGATGCCGCATTCCAAAGACGCGCAGTTCCATCCGCGCTCGCCGTCAATATTTTCCTTCCGTCGGGGCTATACGACGCCAAGTAAACGTCGGATTTGTGACCGCGCAGGGTAGCCATTAATTCCCCGGTGACACTATTCCAGATTGACGCCGTACCATCACTACTGGCGGTCACAATGCTACGTTGATCTGGACTGAACGAAGCGTGATAGAGTCCTTGGCTATTATTCGATTTCAAAACGGAAATCTGATTTCCGGTGTTTGCATCCCAAATGCGTGCGGTCCCATCCGCGCTTGCCGTCACGATTTTGCTTCCGTCCGAACTATAGTCAGCGCTCTTGACCGGGAGAGAATCCTTTGCCAGAGTTAGTAATTCTTCACCCGGTGGCGCCTTCCATAGGCGTGCAGTCCCATCGATACTCGCCGTTGCAATCAAGCTTCCCGTTTTGTTGATCACCGCCTTTAGCACGTTGTCTTTGTGCCCTGCCAAGACTCCAACGATTCGACCATTGGCAGAGTCGAAGACGCGCGCGGTTAAATCAAGACTCGTGCTGATCAA
>JACQGS010000245.1 GCA_016199405.1 Chloroflexota bacterium
CAACAAGATTCTTCACTCGCTCCGCTCGTTCAGAATGACATTGCGTAAGGTGAATTATTAAGTCACCTCGCGCGCGGTCGTCGGTCTCGCCGGCGCGCTCGGCACCGCCAACCGAATCGCGCGCAAATACCCCGCGCGCAGGATGATCCCAAACTTTTGCGTGAACGCGCCGATGAGCAGCGCGATGCCTGCCGCCGCGATCAGTGCGTCTTTCATTTCCGGCAGCGCCACCACGACATACAGCAACACCACCGCCGGCAACGCATGTCCAATCACCACGCTTTGCGCGAGCGACTCGGCTTGCCGCAACTCGCGCAATGCCGCGCGGAAATTTTCATCCGCATCCTGCAAATACAATAGCCAGAGCACAAGATTCACAACCGCGCCGGTGATCGCAAAGAATAGAATTGGGTCTCCGATGAATTGCCCCGCGAGCGCGCTGACCAAAACATACAAGCCGGCGCCGCTCGACCAGCCGGACGCGATAAAAAACCACGGCATCAATTGCGTGTTCCACGTCATCACGCCGCGCGCGCGATAGACGATCATCCCCTGACAAACCATCAGCGCGAGCGCGGACAGCGCGGCAAGCGCACGCAGAATCGGATTCGGAAAGAGAAAATCCAAACCGGCGAGCGGCGCAAAGAGCGCGAACGCCAGCGTCTCGCGCGACATCCACGAGCGGCGCAAATGCCGGAACAAGTTGATGCCCCGCTGCGGACGTCCGGCTTCGCTCGTCAACGCGATAACGCCAATCGCGACGAGCGCGGGCGCAAGCAGTTTGAACAGCGCGGCGTTGAACGCCAGCGCGAACCAATTCGCGTTGCCGGCGAGAAAGAGCGACAGCCATTCGCTTTTTTCCGGCGCGTTCGCGAGCCACGCGGCGATATACAATCCAGTGCCGATGCCACCGAGCGTAAAGTTCGTCGCGGCGGGCCATTTCCATACTTTTTGTTTTTGCGGCGGGATCAATTCCATTTCAAAATCCTTTGACCACAAGGAGCAGAGGTTTTCATGTCATTGCGAGGGCGGGGTTTGCCCGAAGCAATCTCGGTTCCAATTGAAGCCGGGATTGCTTCGCGAAAACCGCTCGCAATGACATGCTGTTTTTTCTCTGTGCTCCCTGTGGCTAATTATTCTACGATGTAATAAACGTGCGGGTCGGTGCCCAAATCGTCCGAGAGCCGCGCGGTTTTGTTCGCCAGAACCATTTGCGCCACATTGCTCTTGGCGTCATCCAAATCGCCAAAGTGCATCGCGTTGGCAATGCACGAGCCGACGCACATCGGCGTCGCGTCCATATCTATGCCCGGCTTTTGCCCGCTTGCCAAACCCGCATAAACGCGCGGCGTGCAGAAATTGCATTTCGTCGCGACGCCGATGCGGTCGGGATGCGCCTGCGTTTGCTCCGGCGCAATCAGACCGGCAGCATAGTACGGCACGTTTTCGAAAACGATATTGCGCGCGAGGTACGGGCACGCGACGATGCAATAGCCGCAACCGATGCACAAATCGTAATTGATGTCCACGATGCCATCGGCGCGCTTGAACGTCGCGGTCGTTGGGCAGACTTCAAAGCACGGCGCGTCGGTGCAGTGCTGACACCCCATCGGCACGAATTGCCGCCGCACTTCGGGATACGCACCGGTTTCAATATCCGCGACCCACCGCCAGAAAATCTTTGGCGGCGTGTTGTTCGTCTGCTTACACGCGATCGTGCAGGTCTGACAGCCAACGCATTTGCGTAGATCAATCACCATTCCCCATCGCATAATTCCTCCAAATTCGTGTGTGGGTATGTGGGTGCGTGATCCACTCTCACACTCTCACACTTCCATACTCTCTCACGCTTTATACACCCTCACGCGCACTACATCCGCGCCGCTGCCGGTCGCATCCGTGATCGCGAGATGCAGCGGCGTCAGCGCGTTCATGTTCGGCATATCCAAATCTTTGGCGACCGGCGTCACCCAATGCCCGAACTGCTGAAGCGTCACCGCGCAATCCGGGCGCACGCCCTCGCGCAAAATCGCGTGACCCTTGACACGCTTGATCGGCGATTCGATCCACACCCAATCGCCTTCTTGGATGCCCAACTTTTTCCCGGTCGCCGCGTTCATCATCACGCCCGAATGTCCCCTGATATTTTTCGCGACATCCGCTAACACCGGAATACCAACGTTCGAGCCCCAACTGTATTGCATCGAGCGCGACGTGAGCAGCCATAAATCGAAATCGTCCGGCTTTTTGTCGAACTGCTCTGCGATGCGCGCCCAAATGTCCGGAAAATCTTTCCATTTGGGCATCGGCTGATACTCTTGCAACTGCACGTCCCACCATTCAATGCGCTGCTCGTGCAAACGATTCGCGAGTTCTTTGCCCGAGCGCCAAATCCGTTCTTGATACGGCAATTCGTAACGCAAGCCCTTGTCTTCCATCGCGCCATGCAAGAACCAATCTTTTTCCGGGAACGGCACAAAGAACGCGCCGTTTTCCTTGAACCACGCGAGATCGTGTTCCGCTTTGCCGCCGCTCATCTCACGCGTCGCGGCTTTGCAGGCGCGATCCCAAATGTCGGCAGTCGAAGGCGACACATCGCTCGGCAATGAAAAATCAAACTCTGCCGATTTCAGCGGAATCCCAGTCCCGCCGCCTTTGTTCAACGCGGCGATATACTCATTCAACATTCCTAAACGCTTCGCGAGTTCCGTCGCGATGTCGCACAAATCGCGCGCGTCTACCGGCAATTTCACCGCCGGCTGACGAATCGCAAAGCCCTGATGCTTCCAGTACTGCTCGATATATTTTGTGCCGCCGATTCGATAGAGTTGATAACTTTCGAGGTCGGTCGCCTCCGGCAACAGCACATCCGCGTTCCAGTTCGTTTCGTCCACGGTGTACGCGAGCGAAACGATGAATGGAAACGTCGCCATCATCTCCGATACGGTATCGGAATCCCAATGCGAAATCGCCGGATTCGTGCGATATGTAATCCACACGTCGGGCGTCGTCGGTCGGGGCCAATTGTCGGGTGGATTTTTCATAAAGAGCCACGGCAGATGCGCGGGACCGAGCGCGGCTGACCACGGCGAATTCCCCGCGAGCGGGACGAGCGTTTGATACGCGTTACGCAATTTTGGTTTCGCTTGCCAGTTTTGTTTATCGGTTGGATTGAGCGGCTGATCCATGAATCCATCCGGACCCGGACGCGCGCTCGCGAGTCGGTCATGCCCGGGACGATTCAAACGCACGGTCGTGCCAATCGTGCCGCCCGGCACTTCCAAGCTTCCCACGAGCGTCGCCATCAACGTGCGAGCCCACACGCATTCGTACCCGCCCCAACCATTCGTCACCGTCTTGCCGAGCAAAATCGCTACGGGGCGATGCGGATACGTTCTGCCTTCGATCTCGATTGTCCCGCCCACATTCGCGTGCGCGAGAAATTCATTCGCGACGCGGCGCGTCGTCGCGGCGGACACATCCGAAATTTTTTCCGCCCATTCAGGTGTGTAGGTTTGTACGTGTGTAAGTAACTTTTGGAATGCGGTTTCCACTTGCGCACCTACATACGTACATACTTCTCCATCTGCGCCGATGGTAATTCCATCTGCTACGTACTCCCCTGCCATTGCTGGCTCAAACTTTTCATCGAACGCGCGCGCGCGGTTTTCGCTCGCGTCCCACATCAGCGGCTTGCGCGATTCCGCATCGCGCAAGAACATTCCGTCCGGCGCGATGAGGTACGGCGAGTTGGTCATCTTTTTCAAATGTGGCACGTCGCAAACTTTTTTCCAATCGTTCTCATGCAAAATAACGTGCAGCATCGCGAACATCACCGCCGCGTCGGTCTTGGGCTTGATCGGCACCCATTCCGCGTGTGCGCCGGTCACCGACAGATGCGGCTCGAATTGCACGCGCTTCATCCCGTCCGCGCGGGCTTGCGCGTGCCGCCACACGCCGAGCACGCCGCCGCTCGCGTCGTTGTTGTTGCCGAAGGAAATCAAATATTTCGTGCGCGGCGTATCGGATTGCACCGTGAACGCGCGATGCCAGAACTCGCCATAGAGATGTTCCGAGTGATAGCATTTCACGCCCTGCCCGCTGCCGATGCCAAAATCGATCGGACCCCACGCGCCGAGCAGCGCGGGCAAGGTGCCGGTGTACGCCGGCGCGATGCCGCCCGACCCGAACGTGACCGCGAGACGCGGATAGCCGTTTTCATCGCGCAAACCTTTCGCTTTGATCGCGAGCAGTTTTTGCGCGACGAGATCGAGCGCGTCGTCCCATGACACTTCTTTCCATTGCGGGTCTTCGTTCCGACCCTTGCGCGGATTCGTGCGCACCATCGGCTTTTTCACACGATACGGATTGTACGTTTTTTGAATTAGCCCGTACGCTTTGACGCACACGGTTCCCCTGCCGGGGTGAATGCCACCAAATTTCCAGTTCGGCTCGATGCGCGTCGCGACACCGTCCTCGACGCAGACGTTGAGCAAATCCGGACCGGCGACACATTGATAGCAGTATTCGGGAATTTTTTGTGTACTCATTTGTCCTCCTCGACTCTGGGAAAAAACATTTCACCGCAAAGAACGCGAAGAATTGAAATTTCGAATCACTATAGGAGTTTTCATTGCAGGTTGCGAATCTCGCGGAACGTCAAACCAATTAATGATGTGATGACCGCTATCCCCCCACCCAGCACAAAAACTATACCAACGCCGATTGTATCGGCAAGTGCGGTTTGCAATGCAATTGCTAAAGGCACAAACCCTGTTGAAACAAGCAGGATAATACTGAACACTCGCCCACGATATTCATCGGCAATTATTGCTTGGGTGACGCCTGCGCTTACCACGCTCACTAGCGTAACCGTGAAACCAATAATGGCAACGAGAACCAGAGTGACTGCAAGAATCGGAATCAATCCAATTATCGCAAAGAAAAATCCCATTACTGCGGTGTCAACAAAGATAAAGATTCCTCGGCGTGTATTTGGCGTGCGTGCGCCAATCGTAATGCTTCCCACTACTGCGCCTGCCGCCATCGTCGACGTTAGAAAACCAAAAACTTCGACGCTTTGTCCCAAGACAGTTTTGACGAATACGGGCATAAGCACCATGAACGGAGCAAGCGCAAAATTCAAGACCACTCCAATCAGAATGATAATGCCGAGAGTACGAAACCCCAAAAGATAGTGAAATCCATCGAGAAGATCACTCCAAATGGATTTGTCATTCCGCGTGCTACTCGCTGAATAAGGCAGTCGTATTAGCCATACACCCAACGCGCCGACCGCGAATGACACAGCGTTTAGAAAGATTACACCTGCTACACCGATCGTGGATATAGCAATCAAAATTCCTGCCAGAGCAGGACCAATGATTTGGGTCACTTGCCATGAAAGTCCGGACATCGAGTTTGCCGCGACAAGTCCCTCTTTCGGAACTGTATTTGGAATCAACGCAGATACAGCGGGAGAAAAAAATGCGCCGACGACTCCAAAAATCACTTGCAGAATGTAAATGTGGAACAACTGAATCTGAGTGGTTGCAACGAGAAAAGTGAGCACCAACATTACCACTCCGCGAATCGCGTCGGATGCGATCATCAACATGCGACGATCATAGCGGTCTACCCATACACCTCCAATCAGTTGAAACACAATTCGCGGCAGCATCGCAAGAATGGGAAGTATTCCTATTGCCAGCGCCGACCCAGTCAGTTGAAGCACGAGCCAGAACAGTGCAATAGAAAAGAAATTGTCGCCTAGTTGCGAAATAGCTTGACTTCCCCAGAGCAAAGCAAAATTGCGAAACCGCAGAATCGAAAGGAAAGTGTATGTTTTTGTTGCGCTGGACTTATTAGAAAGCATAATCGCCTTGTTGGCATCTTGCACTTGATAACCATGCAAAGCAACTATGAATTGCTCATTGTTTACTGTCCACTGTTCACTATCCGACTGTGCTATATCCGCCGCTCACGCTAAAAATCTGCCCGGTCATATACGCCGACATATCGGACGCGAGAAATAGAATTACATTCGCGATATCAATCGGTTCGGCGAGGCGACGCAATGGATAGGCTTTGGCAAGTTTCTCCGCGCCGCCGGCGCCTTCGATGAACCCTTGCGCGCCCGGCGTGTTGGTAATCCCCGGCGCGATGCCGTTCACCGTGATGTTAAAGCGTCCGACTTCTTTTGCCAACGCTTTCGTGAACGCGGCGACGCCGCCTTTTGCCGCCGAGTACACCGTCAGATACGGCTCACCGATTCTGCCCGCGTCCGAAATCAAATTGACGATGCGCCCATATTTCTGCTCCGTCATCGCGTCGAGAACGGCGCGTGAACAATTGAGCGCGCCGTACAGCGTCACGCGAATATCTGCGTCGTAATCTTGCGGCGTCAGATCCTTGAATAATTTCGTCGTCCAGCGCGCGGCGTTATTGACGAGAATATCGACGCGTCCGTGCACGTCAAGCGCGGCGCGCGCCATCGCCTGCGCGTCTTCCGCGCGCGTCACGTCCGTTTTCACCGCGATGGCTTTGCCGCCGGTCGCGCGAATCTCTGCCGCGACATTCTGCGCGTTGGCTTCGTCTAAATCAGCAATCGTCAGCCTCGCGCCGGCTTGCGCGAGCAATAGCGCGGTCTCGCGCCCAATGCCGCGACCGCTTCCCGTCACAATCGCGCTCTTTCCACTGAGGTCTATTGTTACAGCCATGATTTCCTCGCAAGGACGTATTGCGTAGTAGAATATTGCGTAAAGGTTTCAATTCACTCTTGGCATACCCAAGTGAACTCGCATTCATTACGCAATACGCAACACGCAGCACCTGTCACGCCAGCACCACTCCGCGCCGCGTCGCCCACTCTGCTCCCATTTCTTCCAACGCGCGCGCGTCCAGCATCTGCTCTGCCATCGGGAACAAGATGTTTTCCTCTTTCGCAAAATGCTCGCATGCCGCCAGCACCACATCTTTCATCACGCGCCGCGCCGCGTCGGCATCGCGCGTTGCCGGCAGACGCGCGAGCGCGCCTTCGATGTCCTCGTGCGCTCCCTTGAAATCGCTCAATTCTCTCAATCTCTCTTCGATCTCTTGATGCTCCATCCGCATCACGGTTGTCGGTCCGCCTTCGCCGATGCGCCCCTCGATGGCTGGAAAGAAAACCTCGTTCTCCATCATCGCATGTGGCACGAGCGCGGCGGCAAGCATCGCGCCGAGCGATTGAATGGTCGCGAGGTTTGCATCGGCAATCGCCTGTTCGATGAAATCGAATTGGGCATAGAAAACGCCGTGCTCGCCCAGCAATGCAGCCGTGATTTTCATTTTGAAAACTCTCTTTTTGCCAAATCAATTTCGGCGTGTTATACTTTCGCCCAGAGGTGAGTCGCGATGACTATGATTACACTTGAAAACGGCAACGTGAAAATCCCCGTTGAGATGACTGAAGACAAGGGCTGGGTTGTTCTGAAACTTTCGCCCGATGCCCAATTGCGCCTTCGCGCCGACAAAATGGAGAACTACCCGCCTGAAAAATTGGGCGAAATCGCCCGCGCGATTCAAGGTGGTATCGAAGAACCACCGATGCCAGCGTACTATCATCCCAGCAAAGCGCGCGCCTTGCGTGAACTGCGGGAACTTGGAATCACTAATGTTTCGGGCGGCGAAGAGCACGGTTTGAAGCCTATGGATGTCCCGCTTGAAAAGGTGCGTCAGGGCCTTGCGTCAATCAAAGGTTCACTTTCTGACGAAATCCTTCGCCAACGTGAAGAACAACTGTGACGACACTCTTCCTTGATACCAGCGTTATTGTCAAACACTACCGCGCCGAACAGGGCACAGCCAATGTTGACGCGCTATTTCACGATGCTGACAACAGTCTGCACATTTCTGAAATCGCGCTCGTAGAATTTGCTTCGGCGCTCCAACGCCTCAAGAACAGTGGCGAAATCACGGATGATGCGTTGGCGGAGGCGCAAGGCAAGTTTGATGCCGATGTTGAGCAACGCTTGGTTCTCATTGACCTGAATCGTTCGCTAATCGTTCAAGCCAAATCACTTGTCAAAGAACACGGCTTGCGCACACTCGACGCCTTGCATCTCGCTTCGTCTTTGCACATCAAAGCAAAATCCCCCGTCTTCGTCTCCGCCGATTCCTCTCTGATCAAAGCCGCGCAAGCCAATGGCTTGCAGATTCTCAACCCACTCGCTTCCGCGTAAAAATCGTCCGCATAATTCCAATCAGCGCGCAATCATTACAGCCGGGATCGCTCTCCGGCGACAACGCCCACGGCTCGACGCGCACGTCATAGCCCATCCCCTCGTACAATTCGATATACTCCGGCACGCGCGCGGCGAACGCGGTGAATTGCCGCGTCCATCCTTCCGCGATAATCGCGCGTTCACGTTCCGGGATTTGGTCTTGGGTTAGCGTTTCCATTTTGATTTGCCCCGCGTAGGGGCGAAGCATTTGCCAG
>JACQGS010000247.1 GCA_016199405.1 Chloroflexota bacterium
CCCGTACCATTTGACGACGCACGAATTCTTGCTCTTGCTCAAATCGCACCTCGCGCCGGACGGCGTGTATATGGCGAATACGATTGACGTGCCGAGCGTTGGCGCATTCGTGCGCGCGCATGTGCGGACGATGCAAGCCGTTTTCAAAAATGTTTTTCTGGTTGCCAACTCGGCGGATTGGCAAACGCTGGGGCGCGCGACGTTTGTGATCGTGGCGACGGATCGCGCGCTGGACCCGCAAGAGGTGATGCGCGTCGCGGACGAACTCGGCTACGCGGCGGTCACGTTTATCGTTCCGCCGGACGCGCTCGCGGAATATCTCGCGCAAGAGCCGCCGCTCATTCTCAGCGACGATTATGCGCCGGTGGACAATTTGCTCGCGCCAACATTTGCGGACCGGCAGTAAGAGAAGCGATGCGCTTTTGGCGCACCACTTCTCATTTCTGAACATCGCCGCTGGTTTGCTGAGCAGTGGCTCAGTGGAGGAAGCACCCTGGGAGGAATATCAGCGTCGTGATCTGGTTGGAAGAGCTGATCCTCTGTATCAAGATCATTCTGTCCTTATCCACTTGCCCCGAAAAACTGACCGTCACCTTTTGTCCGCCACCCACGTCGTTCTCGAATAGAATGGCGACCTCATTTCCCTTGAGCGTGTACTTGCCGATTTTCATGTTGGGATTACCAGGTACCATTGAATCACGCACTGTGTTCCATGCTCTTTCTACATCGGGTGAACCTAGGCTACTCATTCCAGCGGTGCCACTCAATCCAGCAGCGTCGTCCTTGAAGAAACGAAAAAAGAGAAAGGACTTGCCGCCTGAGCCGGACGTTTCATTAAAGAAAACGCAGTCGAGAAAAGTGATGGCGGCTGGCGTCGGAAGGGCGCGCGTCGGAAGGGGCGGCGGCGCGGCTGGCGTTGGAGGGGGTGGTGGCGCGGCGATTGCGTCCGGCGCGCAGACAAATGTGGATTGTTGCCAGTCCGGCATATCTTCAAACTCGGGCGTCTTGGTCACCTGAACGACGTTCGCCCCGTCCGCGTTCATGATGAACAGGTCGGAATTTCCACTGCGGCGCGACGAAAAAACGATTTTCGTTCCATCGGGAGACCACGCCGGATAGTTGTCGGATGCCGGATCGTTGGTCAGTCGCTTGACGTTGGCGCCGTTAGAGTCCATCACGTAAACTTCGCTGTTACCATCGCGGTTGGAAACAAACGCGATCTTCCGGCAGTCCGGTGAAAAGCGCGGACTCGAATCGGAGGCGGGATGCCGGGTCAGATTCGCCGGGTTCTTGCCATCCGCGTCCATCAAGTAAACCTCGTTGTTCCCGTCGCGGTTGGTGAAGAAGACGATCTTTTTCCCGTCGGGCGACCATTTGGGTTGCGCGTCAGCGTTGGCAGGCAGGTTCGTGAGCCGCGTCGGATTCGTGCCATCGGCGTTGACAACAAAGACTTCGGGAACGTCCGGCGTTGGAAGATCGCGATCGGAATTCATCACGAACTGCTTGCCATCCGGCGACCAGTGCGCGGCGGCGCTGCTAAAGTTGGTGACGGCTTTGGCGTCCGATCCGTCGGCGTTCATCACAAAGACGCGCCACTGGAACGGCTGATTCGTCGCGTTGACGCTGAACGCGATGCGCTTGCCGTCCGGCGACCAGAATGGAAAGACGTTGACGGCTTGCGTCTTGGTCAATTGGACGATGCTCGTGCCATCCGCGTTCATCGTGTAGATATTGGGAGCGCCGTCTTTGTCCGACATAAAGGCGATCTTTCCGCCGCCCCCGAAAGGCGTTGCGGTTGGCACGGGCGTTGCGGTGGGCGGCACGCGCGTCGCGGTTGGCGCGGGTGTTGCAGTGGGCGGAACCGCCGTCGCGGTGGGTAGCGGCGTAGCGGTTGGTGGAACGGGCGTAGGCGTTGGCGCAGCGCAGGCGACCAACATCGCGCTCAAGACCAAGATCAGTACGATTTGGTTTTTCATTTTGACTCCTTTGAGACATTGCCTCTTGCTCCCCTCACCAGAGACGCGCGGTGGATTGCGCCGTCCATCCACCGCGCGTATTGCAGGTGGATTCCGGTTCTAACGCGCGAAATCCGCGCGCGTGAATGTCACATTTTGCGTGGTGACGCCAGTGGGGACCCACTTCTCGGTTAGTATCAACCTATTGCCTTCGATAGTCCCGGCATACTCGAGTACAGGATCACCTCTATTGCTTAGAGTGAAGGCGATTTCCTTCCCTCGAAACGTGTATTTTCCGGTTCCGAGATTTGGAGTGTCCGGCGTCAACGGGCGAACCGAGTTCCAAGCCGATGGCGCATCCGCCGCCCGCACGTTATTCAGGACGACATTTCCATCCGCGAAAAATCGCAAAAAACTAAAAGCCTTGCCGCTCGCAGTGTTGATCTCGCTGAAAAAGACACCGTCGAGTGCCGCGAGCGGTGTGGGCGTTGGCGTGGGGGCTAGTGTCTGTGTCGCCGTTGGCGCGGTGGTTGGAGTTGGCGGCGCAGGTGTTGCGGTCGGCGGCGCGTACGTTGGCGTTGGAGTAGGTTGAGGAGTTGGCGATGTTGCAAACGTTGGCGCGGGTGGTAGTGGAGTGGATGGCGCGGGTGTGGGAGTTGGCGCGGCACACGCGATGAGCGTCGCCAACAAGAATGGAGCGACAATCCTTGTGTGTTTCATTTTTTCCTCTCCTTTTATTTTCCCTCCCCTCAGAAACCCGTTGTGTTTATCCCTCTTGTTTTTATCGCCCGTAGGTTCCCATGTATTCCGTTTCTGCCAGTGTCTGATCTTTCAGCGCGTTCAGGATAAACTGGACGTTCCCTTGATTCGCGTTGAGTTGCTCGCGCGTTGGCGGCGTGACTGTATCTTTTACCGCGAATAGTCGGAGAAAGTACCGATGTGGATTGCCGCGGGGCGGGCATGGACCAAAGTAACCGAGCAATTCGGTTGCGCCTTGGGGCAGTCTGCCTTTGGTATAGCCCTCTGGCAACGCGCGCAATGCAGCCGGCAAGTTGTACAACACCCAATGAGCGCCAAGATAACCCGGCGGCGCGCCGGGTATGTCGGGGTCGTACATCAGAAGGACAAAGCCCTTGGTGCCGCTGGGCGGTTCGTTCCATTTGAGTTCGGGCGAGATATTCTGACCGCCGAATCCTGGATCATTACAAACGTACTTGAGCGGGATCGCCGCGCCCTTTGCAAACGCCGTCACCGTGAGCGCAAAAGGGGCACGCGTGTTGGTGGGCGGAACGGATGTTGCAGCGGGCGGCACCGAAGTATTCGTCGGGGGCACGCGCGTTGGCGTCGCGGTTCGCGCGGGGGTTGAAGTGGGCGGCACCGATGTTGCGGTTGGTGGCGGTGTCGCGGTTGGCGGCACCGGGGTTGGGGTTGGCGCGGCGCACGCAACCAGAACAAAAGCGAAAAGCACGGCGTAAAGCGCGCAAAGGGTTTTCATTTCTATCCCTCCTTTGAATGAATCAGAAGCGCGGAATCAGAAACGGTGTGCGCTTTTTGTACTCCCCGTACGCTTGCCCAAAGCGCAGTTCCATTTCTTTTTCTTCGACCCGGCGGATGTACGATAACAACGCGACTGAGCCCAAGAGAACGAGAAGCGCGGCGGAGATTGAGCCGAGCACAATCGCGATCCCGAAGTACAACCCGATGGCGCCGAGCGTCATCGGGTTGCGGCAGTACGAGTACGGCGGTTGAATCACCAATTTCTGCGTCGCCATGAGCGGCACCGGCGTCCCGCGTCCGATGGTGAACTGCGCGTAGATAGACCACAGCGCGAACAACAGTCCACCCGCGATGCACAGCGCGCCGACGAGCGCGTTCGCGAGCGGATGAACGAATCGCGGCAGCGCGAGCCATTGGTCAAGGTTCGCCGAGCCGGCGGTGAGCGCGGAGGGGAGAATCAAGAGAAAGAACACCGCTTCGAGCGCGAGCGCGGCAATGCGCGCGCGGGGCGAGTACTCGCGCGCGGCTTGCTTGAGGATTCGGTCTTTCATTCGTGCCTCCACTTTGTTCAGCCACCGCCCGCCGTCGGCGAGTGGAAGCGGCAGCGCGGCGTTTTCGCCGGCGGTGAGCAGTGGAATGAGATTGAAATCCGAAACACGAATCCAATTTTTTCGCCGGACTTGCGCGTCGTCGCCGGCGAAAATCGTTTGGCGCGCGGCGTCGAGCCAAGCGCGCCCGGCGTATTTGCTTATGCGCTTGTTTTTTTCTTGCGCGCTTGCACGATTCCGAAAATCACTACGCCCAATCCAATCGCCGAAATTACCGCGGCTTCGATTGCCATCGGATTGAAAATCTCCGCGAATAAAACGCCAAAGGCGCGCGTGAATTCGGTGCGCACGGCTGCCGGCACTTCGCTCATCGGACCGGCGGAGAGCGCTGCGCTGATCGCGCTTTGATACGTCAGCACCGGCAACAATCCCACCACTCCGCCGACGACGAGCGGCAGTCCGACCCAGCGCAGCAAATCAAAGCGTGAGCGACTGCCGTACGCGATCAATAACACCAACAGCACGAGCGGCACGACCGGCGCTAGACCGGCGAGCGTGCGCAACGTGCGGGCTTGGGATTTGACCGCCGCCGCGCCGACGCCGGCTTGCTTTTCGAGGCGCGATAATTCAAGCGTCAGCGAAAAACGATCCGGCACATTATCGATCACCTCATCCATTCCGTCGCGATAATCTTGCATTTGATCCGGCGTCCACGGTAGAGGGAACATGCACGGCGTGAAGAGATTGTAGAGCACCTCGGTGCCCGGCGGCGTCGCGGCAAGCCGTTTCAAAAAATCGTCAATGTCGTCTTGTTTGCACGGTGGTAATTTGGAATAGATCAAGTCCGCGTACTTGAAGCCGCGCGCGCCGCGATTCCAATCCTTGAAGGTTTTGAGCTCCAGATCAATGATGGGCAATGGGTTGGCGCTGTCCAGCCAATCGTAGACGCCATCGATCGTTGCGGAAACGTAGCCGGAGAGGATCGGCGCGGGCAGGGCTTCCTCGCGAATGATCTGCCAATCTTTGCGCTCCAGGAATTGCATTGCTTTGAGCGCATCCGGCTCGCGAATGGCAGTCTGCGCTTCGCCGGTCAGCACGCGTTCTTGCGCGCGGCGTAACGAAAACCATTCGAGGGTTACGGTAAGCAGCGGAGATTCCGTCACTTCTTTCGTGACGACTTTCTTCACCAACGCCTTGTCGAAGACCACCCTGCCGACGTTGAAGAAGAGGAGCGCCAACGGAATCGTCAGAATCAACAAGATGACCAGCAATAGCGCAAGACAGCCGATCTTGCTCGATTTGTTTTCCATCGATATGCCTCCTTTGGCAAGCGACCCGCCTTGAGAATGGTCGAATTAGCGCGAATTGTAACACGAGGCGCGGCGGCTGACAATACCCGAATTAGCAGTCAGTGAAATTGTTTGCGAGTTGGCGCGGAATGTTTTATAATAACCTCCGCCTTATGACTGTGACATCCTTTGTTTCTCCGCCGGAACGTTTAGCGCCGGCTCCGCCGCTCCCGCCGGAACGATTTGCCCCGCGCGCCCGCCGATCGTTGTGGCGGCGCGCGGTGCGTGAAGCCATAGAGACGATCGCGCTGACGCTCGTGGCGTTTTTTCTGATACGGTTGGCGATTCAAAATTTTCGTATCGAAGGCGCGAGCATGGAGCCGAATTTCCATGACGGGCAGTTTTTGATCGTCAACAAATTAGTTTATCAATGGGGCAAGCCCGAGCGCGGCGACGTGCTGGTTTTTATTTTTCCCAACGAGCCCTCCCGCGATTTTATAAAGCGTGTGATCGGCGTGCCGGGCGACCGCGTCTTGGTCGCGCATGGCCGCGTGCAGGTCAACGGCGAATGGCTCGAAGAGCCGTATCAGCCCAACCTAGGCTCGTACTCATTTGAGCCGGCGGTTGTCGGCGACGGTGAATTGTTCGTGCTCGGCGATAATCGAAATTATTCCAGCGACTCGCACACGTGGGGAATGTTGCCGCGCCAAAATGTGATCGGCAAGGCGTGGCTTTCGTATTGGCCCCCCGAACAGGTCGGGTGGGTGCCGCAATATTCCCTCGCCTCGGCAAAATAACTCGTAAGCGTTCAGGCGTCATTGCGAGGAGCGTAGTTTGCGACGAAGCAATCTCGATTCCAAGTTGGAGATTGCTTCGCACAAAACGCTCGCAATGACAGAGTCACAAAAGGGCGAGCCGTCGGCTCGCCCTTTTACTTACGTGAGACTTTATTTCCCCGCAGGATTCCGCGCGAGCGCGGCACGAATAATTTGTTCCACAAAGCCGCGATGTCCTGCCGAGTCGTTCAGCAAGATATAATCGGCGCTGCCGGGCTCATCGGGAGCATAAAAGACGCCGCAATTCGGATTGATTTCGAGCAAATAGATTTCTCCGCGCGCGTTCATCCG
>JACQGS010000262.1 GCA_016199405.1 Chloroflexota bacterium
GTTCCATAGGGGGTTGTCCTCCTCACGGATGTTCTTTGTGCTCTATGAGGATATAACCCCGTCAAGCCCTTAAGTTTACGGATATGCTTGGTGTAGGTACTCAGGCAATCACATTCTACCAAGACGCGGTTGCTTTATGCAATAACCTAGCGGGCGTTGACAAAATGATCGCGCTGCGTCTGCACGGCAAGATCCTTCAAATAGTCGCGTCGTTGGTATGGGCGATTGACATTGAGCGCTTCAAGGCAATCGCACAGATTGGCGCGGCGTCGCGGGCAATCCTCGAAGCCGAAGAACTTGCAAGTCAAGAACCCCATACGGAAACAGTGCGATTGCTTACAATTCTTTCCAAGGATGCGTGGAGAACACGGACTCCGCGAGATTGGGATGCGGCGGAACGATATGCACGCGCCGCGGCGGATATGGCTGAGAAGTTGGATAATCCGCCAGAACTATCCGTTGCTCTTGACGCGCTTGGCAACGTCTATTTCGCGCGAGGTTTGTTGCGCGAGCGAGTCCAAGTTGCTCTCCGACGGTTAGAACTCAGTCGCGATCCGCATTTTAGTGACGTGCGCGAACGAGTCTCTATTTTGATTGAGATTGGCGATACGCTGTTAACCGTCGGTGAATACGCACAGGCAATGACCTATCTCACAGAAGCCACAAGTCTCGCCGACGAGATTCATGCAGTCGATCAACAGATCGGTGCGCTCCAGCACCGTAGTTATTGTTTGTTTCGCCTAGACCGATGGGATGATATGCTGAAAATTTTAGATCTAGCGCGAGATATTCGCACGCGCTATTCACGCGAACATATCGGAGGAGAGTGTTTTCAGATCGCGCTTGCCGCGAGCGTCCACACGCGGCGTGGCGAATCGGATTTGGGCGTGGCGGAACGTGCAGAAGCGCATTCGATCATGACTGCTCTCGGTGGTCCACTGGAGCGTTGGGGACGAGGGAATCTTTACTGACTGAGCATGCCGCTATCGGCAGAGGGCGAGTTCGCCCTCGTGAAGCAATATCTCGAAGCCGCGCTTATGCAGAGTGTGCGTCCTGGCGGCTCTCACAGTGGCGACCTCGATTTGTACGCGTTGCTAGTAGATGCCACGGCGCAGCAACGCGATGAAGCGGCGTTGCGGAAATACGCGCCGCTTGCCGAAGAAACGGCAACGCGCATTGATCATAAGCTGTATACGGCGATCGCACATCGCGCCTGGGGTGTGGCGCATTGTTTGGCAGGCGAATATGCTGATGCAGAAGCGCGATTGAATTTGGCGTTGGAAATATTCCAAGAACTGGATGCGCGTTGGCAGATCGGACGCACGCTATTCGAATTAGGCGCACTAGCGCGCGCTCAAGGGAACGCTGCCGCCGCGCGTGATTATTTCTCGCGCGCGCTGTCTGCGTTCGAGGACATGCACGCCATGCCCGATGCGGCGCGAACCCGCAAAGCATTGGAGCAAGTTGTCGCTTCACCAACCATCGCTCTGCCACACGATCCAAACGCGCTGACGCCGCGTGAGATCGAAGTGCTGCGCCTTGCACAGGCGGGATTGAGCGATGCCAAGATCGCGGAGAAACTGGTGATTAGCCGTCGCACCGTCAATACGCACTTGAGTTCGATCTACAGCAAACTGGGCGTCAATTCGCGCAGCGCCGCCACGCGCTACGCCCTCGACCACAAACTCATCTAAATCCGCGCAGATCGTCTCCCAATTCAATCTCCCGATGGTTGCAACAGCCATCGGGTTTTTATTTCCCTTCCGCTACGGACTTGCTTCATTCCAAGATACGTACTGCCAACGCGTCTTTTTACCGATGTGCTGCCGCACCGACTCGATTACACTCCACGCGAAGAACCAGACTGAACAAATCCTTCAGTGAGGAACTGATGGAAACTTTCAGCCAAGAGGAGGACAAAATACAAAACACAATCATGGCGCGGCAAATCTCGCAGCAAGGTTCGATCAAAAAAAATTTTCCAGGAGGAAAGAAGAAATGGATACTCGAAAAATCTTATTGATTGCCATGTTGTTCGTGTTGGCAATCACCGCAATCGCGTGCGCGCCCGCACCCGCCCCCGTCCCTGCGTCGACAATGGCACCGCCAATGGACGCGCCCAAGCCGACGACCGCGCCAACTCTCGCGCCAACCATCGCGCCAACTGTCGCGCCAACCACCGCGCCCGCCGCGTTCGACATCAAGACCGTGCTGGTCAAGTACGTCACCACTTTGCCCGACGGTTTTGGCGGTGTGCAACCCGCCGCACTGAAAGATCAAATGGCGGCGGCAAAGCCATTCATCCTCGATGTGCGCGAAGCCAGCGAGATCGCGACGAATGGTTTCATCGAGGGCGCGGTCAATATTCCGATTCGCACGCTGACGAAGAATCTCGACAAACTGCCCGCGAAGGATCAACCCATCGTTACGCTTTGCGCGAGCGGACAGCGCGGTGGGATCGCGATGTCGGTTCTGCAAATGTTGGGTTACACCAATGTCAAAAATCTCGTCGGCGGTTTCAACGCGTGGAAAGCGGCGAATTTGCCGGTCGCCACTGGCGCGCCCGCTGAAGCGAAAGCCGGCAAGTCGCCCGAGTTCGACAAAGACTTGTTTGCCGCGCTGGACAAATACGTGACGACTCTGCCGGATGGTTTCGGTGGCGCTCAGCCCGCCGCGCTGAAAGATCAAATGGCGGCGACCAAAGTATTTTTGCTCGATGTGCGCGAACCGAGTGAAATCACGCAGAACGGTTTCATCGAGGGCTCGGTGAATGTGCCGATGCGCACGGTGGTCAACAATCTCGACAAACTTCCGGGGGACAAAGCCGCGCCCATCGTGACGTACTGCCCAACCGGTCAGCGCGGCGATATCGCGATGGTGACTTTGCAGTTGCTCGGCTACACCAACGTCAAGAATCTGGTTGGCGGCTTTGGCGCGTGGAAGAACGCGAACTTGCCAATTGCCAAATAAGCGAAGACGACTCTCCTGCTGACAAATGGAATGCGCTTTACGAAAGAAAAGCCGGAGGGGAAATTCCCTCCGGCTTTATTCCATGGCATTCAACTATCGAATCTTGATGGCTCCCACTCCGCCATTCACATCCAAATCAATCCGATTCGCCGCACCCGCGTAATCCGCGCTCTGATAGTATTCGCCGGATTTTGGAAAGCGCGCGGTGTCCACATTCGTGCCGCCGATGCCGGTATTGACGCGAATGCGCGCAGCAACGCCCGGTGGAATCGTGATTTGCAAATTGCCAACGCCGCCGCTCACCTTGATTTTCATCGCGCCGATTTGCGGCGTCGTGAGAGCAAGACTCCCAACTCCGCCATCAATCTCTATCATCGGCGCGTTGAGCGCGGAAAGATCCAGCGTCGCGCTTCCCACCCCGCCGTCAATATTCAATTGCAACGGCACGCGCGGACTCAACAGCAAATCCAATTTGGCTTGCGGACTTCCTGGAAAAAAAGTTCCGGTCTCGTTCAACGACAGCCGCCCCTCATTCCCGACGATCTGATACTTTTTTTCGATGCGCATGCCTTCGGCGTGCCGATACGTGCCGCTCACCAAATCAGTCGAATCCGCGCTGGCTGCTTTGACCGTTGTCGCCGAAACGCCCAAATCCAAATTGATCACTGCCGATTTGATTTCGCCGAGCGGTTCGGAGATGGCGTCACTGGTCAGCGCAACATTCACCGGCGCGCTGCCTTGCGCGAAGGCAAACCACAGCGCGCCGCCAACCAACCCCACCCACAGCGCGATAATGGCGAGCGAAGCGACCAGCGAGCGCCGTCCGAAAATAATTTGGACGCCGATCATGATAATGATGAGGGGCCAAAAGCGCGCGGCGGTGTCCCAAAACGAGAGCGGCAGATAGCCGAGATTGGAAAGCAAAAGTAGAACGCCGGCGGTGATGAGGATGAGGGGGATGATGAGAGAGGGTCTTCGAGTGGACATGGATCTCCTTTTCTGATTTTCGATTGCCGATTGCCAATTTCCGATTGAATTCCTCACGGCAGCTCAATCCAAAATCGCAAATCGAAAATCGCAAATTATTTTCTCCCAAACTCTCGTTCCAACAGCGCCGCGTTCAATTGGATCACCGTCGGGCGGCCGTGCGGGCAGGTGCGCGGCGACGCGGTTTGCTCCAACCGCCGGATGAGTTCGCGCATTTCATCGAGCGACAACACTTGCCCGCCTTTCACCGCGATGCTTTTGCAGACGCTCGTGATCAGCCGCGCCTCCGCAGATTTTTCGAGCGGCTCTTCGCCTTGTTCTAACTCATCCAAAATTTCGACGAGCGCCGCGCGCGGTTCGCCTTTTTTCAACGCCGCCGGCACGGCACGCAGCAAAACAGTTTGATTGCCGAAGAGTTCGGTCTGGAAGCCGACCGAATCGAGCGCGGCGCGATGCGTTTCGTACGCGGCGAATTGCGCCGGCGAAAGTTGCAGGGGCGCGGGATCGAGCAGATTTTGCGTCGCGGCATTCGCGCCGGCGCGTTCCGCGCGTAACTGCTCGTACAACACGCGTTCGTGCGCGGCGTGCTGGTCAATCAAATAAATGCCGTCGGGGCCTTCGGCGATGATGTACGTCGAGAGAATTTGCCCGAGGACGCGGAGCATGGGGAGCGCGGTAATTGGTTGATTGGTAATTGGTAATTGCGCAGGTGGAGATTGGAGATTGGAGATTGGTTGTTGGATGTTAGAAGTTGGAGGCTTGTCCTGAGCCGAGTCGAAGGATTGGACGTTGGACGCTGGACCTTGGACACCGTACAATGGGCGATGCAGGTCGATTGCCAATTGAGCGTCTTCAGGCCGCGGGCGTGCAAAATCGCGCGGAGCGACGCGGACGGACGGAATCGGCGCGTGGGCGGTGATCGTCGCGCGCACCGCGCGCTGCACGGACGCAAAGACCGCGTTGGAATCGCGGAAACGCACTTGCGATTTTGCCGGATGCACGTTCACGTCCACCGCATCCGGCGGAACGGACACATCGAGCACGACGAGCGGAAAACGTCCGACCATCAGCGCGGTGTGATACGCCTGAATGACCGCGTGCGCGAGCGCGCGATCTTGCACCCACCGGTGATTGACGAACAGGAAAATAAATTTGCGCGTCGCGCGATTGAGATGCGGCGGGGAAACGAAGCCGCTAATTTGAATCGCTGCGGTCTCAGGTCGCAAGTCACCAGTCACAGACTGACCGGCGGCTTGGGACATGTGGCTTGAGACTTGCGACGTGTGACTTGTGGCTTGCGACTTGCGACTTGCGACTTGTAACATCTGCCCCGCGTCCTCTGCGCCAAAAACCTTTACCACCGCGTCAAACAAATTTCCGGTTCCCGGCGATTGAAAACTCAAGCGATCCTCATTGGTAAGCGAGATTCGCAATTCCGGAAACGCAAGCGCGTACGCGTTGAGCAGGTCGGCAATGTGCGCGCCTTCGGTTGTCGGCGCTTTGAGAAATTTCAAGCGCGCCGGCACATACTTGAATAAATCCTCGACCGTGACAATCGTGCCGGCGGGCGCGCCCGCGGCGCGTTGATCCGTGATTTTTCCACCGTCGACGCGGATTTGCGTGCCGTTCGCTTCGTCGCGCGCGCGCGTCAGGAGCGTAACCCGCGCGACGGCGGCAATCGAAGGCAGCGCTTCGCCGCGAAAGCCGAGTGTTTGAATGCGAAACAAATCGTCGACCGACGAAAGCTTGCTCGTGGCATGCCGCGCGAAGGCGGTCTTGACTTGATCCGCCGGAATTCCCGCGCCATCGTCGGCGACGCGAAGCAAGCGCTGACCGCCGCCGCGCATCTCGACGCGAATTTCGTGCGCGCCGGCGTCAATCGAATTTTCGAGCAGCTCTTTGACGACCGATGCCGGTCGCTCGATCACTTCGCCGGCGGCGATCTTGGACGCGAGGTCGTCGGGAAGAATGCGGATGGTCATGTATGCATTTTAGCATAAATCGGGCGTAGTTGTGAACTAGGGAAAATTCGTAATTCATATTTCGTAATTTGTTGGACATGAATCATGAATTATGAATTATGAATTGCATTATGACGCCACCTCTACTACAATGCGCCTCACCTTCTATGCTGACCGCCCCAACCCTTCCAAATATTCAAGCGGCGCACGCGCGCATCGCGCCCCATATCTTTCGCACGCCTCTCCGCGCAAGCTTTTTGTTGAGCCAGCGCGCCCACGCGCAAGTGTTTTTGAAATTGGAAAACTGGCAAATCACCGGCTCATTCAAACCGCGCGGCGCGCTGAACAAGATGGCAATATTGCGGGCAGGCATGAAACCTGCCCCTGCAATCGCGGAACGCGCGCGCGGCGTCGTCACCGCGAGCGCGGGCAATCACGCGCTCGGCGTCGCTCTGGCGGCGCGCGTCTTTGCGATTTCGCCGACAGTAATTTTCTTGCCGCGTACCGCGCCGCAAGCCAAAGTCGCCAAGTTGCGCGAATATCCGGTCGAAATCCGCGCCGTCGGCGATTCGTACGCGGACGCGCATCACGCCGCGGAACAGTTCGCGCGCGAGACCGGCGCGACGTTCATTCACGCCTACGACGATCCGCTTACCGTCGCGGGGCAGGGTACGATTGCATTGGAGATTCTTGAGAATTTGCCGGATGTGGACGCAATGCTCATTCCGGTTGGCGGCGGCGGAATGATTGCCGGGATGGCGATTGCGGCAAAAGCGATCGCGCCGCAGTGCAAAATTATCGGCGTGCAACCGGCGGCATCGCCGGCATTGCGCGATTCCTTGCGCGACGGCAAATGCTATGAGGAGTACGCCGCCGCGCCGACGATTTGCGACGGGCTTGCCGGCGGCATCGGGCAGATTTGTTTTGAGGTCGCGCAAAAATTTGTGGACGATGTGATCATCGTTGAAGAAGCCGAAACGCGCGCGGCGATACGCGCGCTCGCCGAAACGGAGCAAATGATCGTCGAGGGCTCCGGCGCGGTCGGCATTGCCGCGCTCATCGCGGGCAAAATAAATTTGCAAGGCAAACGCGTTGCGGTCGTGTTGAGTGGCGGGAATGTTGATGTGGGGTTGCTCAACAGCATCTTGACTGACGCGGCATAGGAACTCCCAGTGGCAAACATCGAGGTAGACCAAAGCGGCAAAATTGATCTCTCGGTTGACACCGTGCTGGCTTTCTCGAATGAAAACAAGCGAGCCATTCGGATACCCACGACTGTTAAACGCGCGGGGTTGAAATTTCTTCGCCAAAGGCGTGTCTCAGCCCGAATTCGATTCTTGCGAATGTTGGTGGCAGGTTATTACATTTTGTTGCAACGCGAATTGAACCGTCTCGGCTATATCAAGATAGATGTTGAGTTCGATAGTCGGGAGCAAGACTTGCGTGGTATGCTGCTGATCTTGATTTGGAAAAGGTATCCCGATTTTCCAAAGGATAGATTGACTTTTCACAGGATTGGGAAGAAATCGCCCGCGCATCGGCTTGCGCTGGCGACGTTTCAGGGCAAGCGACGCGCGGAGAAGACGATCACAGAAGAAGAATTTCTCGAAAATTTGAAATAAAAAAATCGGGGGGGCGCTTTTGGGAACTGCGCTCTGCTGTCTGCCTACATCCCGGCATTGCGCCGAGAAATCAACAGACCACCCGATTCGCAGATATTGTAACAGAAAGTCGGTTGGGCGTCAATCACCATGCCAAATCTGTTAGAGCCAAGTAGAAATGTCCCCTTTCTGCCAAA
>JACQGS010000263.1 GCA_016199405.1 Chloroflexota bacterium
CGGCAAACCAGTCGAAGTGCCGTTTGAAGTCAAGAATGATGTCGGACTCTCCGCCATCTGCTTCACGTGCCACAACAGCCGCGTCAACGCTACCGACTTTGAAGCCGGCAAGACGACCAGCAACCCGCACTACTCCGCCGCCGCCGAAATGTTGTCCGGCATGGGTGGAATCACGTACGGTCAAACGCTCCCGAACTCGACCGAACACTTGAAGATCGGTGTGGCACCGATCAAGAACGAAGCGTATGACGGAAAGAATCTGTCGGTTCCACCGTTCTTGTTCAGCAAGGCGCTGGATGCAAAGGGCAACATCCCAGGTCCATGCGTAACTTGTCACATGTGGGCGCCGGTTACCTCTCCCATCACAGACACGTTCGCCTTCAAAGCCGGTGGACACTCGTTCAACACCGTCACCCCGGATGGCAAGGACTATGGCGCTTCCTGCAAGACATGCCATGGCGATGTCAAAGACTATAGTGTCATCAACCTGACGAACAAAGACACTGACGGCAACGGCAAAGCCGAAGGCGCTCAGGTCGAAGTCAAGGGTTTGTTGAACATTCTCTGGAAGGCCTTGGAAGCCAAGGGTGCCAAGCAAACCGGCAACAATCCGTATGCGACTCTGCCCGTAGGCGCTGACGGCAAGGTTGATCCCAAGGTTAGCAGTGCTTGGTTCAACTTCCGCCTCGTCTACGGTGTGATGTGGCACACCGGGACCGATGGCAAGATCGTGCCGGGCAATGAAGGCGCAGCCTCCGCCGCTCACAACTACAAGCGATCGGTTGCCTTGTTGCAACTCGCGCTCAAAGACCTGACCGGCAATCTGCCGGCTGGCATGGTGGACGGCACCAAGTAAGCGCAAACACTATCGCGATCATCGTTCACGCACCGCACTTTGATTACAGTCCCTTCTCATTCTTCGCGATTGCGCGGCGGGCTGGCTTCCCACCAGCCCGCTTTTTGTTGGGCACGTCATTCAGCATTTTGAGCATCCAACAACGCGATTATTTTCTCGCTAATATCATCGCGCCCGGCGCGAAAATCGCCGAGCGATCCTTGGGCTGGATCTGGAAATCCAACGTGTCCGCGCTTGCCCGCGCCAAGCCACACTGGACATTCCTCTGCCGCATCATCGCAAACTGTCACAACCAAATCGAACGCGGCATCGCGAAATTCTTCCGCCGATTTCGAGCGCGCGGCAGAAATGTCAATGCCGATTTCGTTCAGCGCGGTTATCGCGTGCGGATGGACATAGCCGGCAGGATGCGTGCCGGCGGAGAACGCCTGCCAGCGTTCTCCGCGGAGATGATTCACCACCGCTTCCGCCATCTGACTGCGCGCGGAATTGCCGGTACAGAGAAAAAGAACACGTCGCTTCATCGCAAACCCTCATGAAACTTGCACAAGTCTTGGACTGAACTACGACCCAGCCGCGCTAAAGTATATTCAAGAAATGGAATATTCAAGAACGCCGTACCAACAATCCGCGGCTTTACTGCGCGCGCTATCGCATCCCGTGCGTCTCAGTTTGTTGAACGTGTTGTGCGAAGAAGAGCAGTGCGTCTGTCATCTTACCGCGCTGGTCGGCAAACGGCAAGCATATATCTCCCAACAACTGGCTGAATTGCGGCGCGTCGGCGTCGTCACGATGCGAAAAGAGGGCTTGCGCGTCTATTACCGCGTCACCGATGCGCGTGTGCGCGTGATTCTGAAATCACTAGAGACGCCGCGCGGCGCGCAACGCCCCGCGCATGGCTGTGAGTGTCCGAAATGCGCGGACAAAGGAGGTTAGCATGTTGCAAATCAAAATCCTTGGTCCCAGTTGCGCCAACTGCCTGAAACTCGAAGTGTTGGCGATGGAGACGCTCAAGGAGTTGGGCGTCCGCGACGCGGCGGTGGAAAAAATCGCGGCGCCGCGCGAAATGGAACGCTATCTCACCGGCGATCCGCCGGGCTTGGTGATCAACGAGCAACTCGTGTGGTCGGGCGGCAAGCCGCTGCCGACGAAAACACAAATTACGGAATGGATTCGCCAGGTTACAGCGATTTCCGCGTGAAAGAGGTCAGAGTGAAAATCCCAATCTCACAAACCCAAGCCAATGTTTTTCAGCGGCTCTCGCTCCTGGATCGTTTTCTCCCGCTATGGATTTTTCTCGCAATGGCGCTAGGCATCCTCCTGGGCGCGGTTGCGCCCGGCATCAAAGACGTTTTCAATGCGCTCGCCATCGGCACGGTCTCGTTTCCGATTGCGCTTGGCTTGTTGTGGATGATGTACCCGGTGCTGGCGAAGGTCAAGTACGAAGAACTCGGCAAGGTCGCGCGAGCGTGGGAACAATTCAGCGTATCGCTGATGCTCAACTGGCTCATCGGTCCCGTCATCATGTTCGCGCTGGCGTGGATTTTTCTGCCCGACTTGCCGCACTTCCGCACGGGACTCATCATCGTGGGCTTGGCGCGCTGTATCGCGATGGTCTTGATGTGGAATATGCTCGCGGGCGGCGACAGCGAGTACTGCGCGGCGCTCGTCGCGCTCAACAGCGTCTTTCAAATCGTGATGTACTCTCCGCTCGCGTATCTCTATCTCGTCGTGGTACCGGGTTGGTTCGGCGTGGAAGGAACCGCTATGAATATCGGAATGGCGGATATAGCCAAGAGCGTGTTGATTTTCCTGGGGATTCCGCTCACGGCAGGCATTATCACGCGGTTCTATTTCTTGCGCACGCGCGGTTATGAATGGTACGAGACGCGATTCATGCCCCGGCTGGGACCAACGGCGATCGCTGGTTTGTTGTTCACCATCGTCGTCATGTTTTCGACCCAAGGCGACAAGATTCTCGCCGCGCCGCTCGACGTGCTACGGGTGGCAATTCCGCTCGTCGTCTATTTCATCGCGATGTTCTTCGTCTCGTTTGGGCTTTCGCTCTGGCGCAAGTTCCCGTACGAGCTCGCGGCGACGCAATCGTTCACGGCGGCGAGCAACAACTTTGAACTCGCGATTGCCGTTGCGATTGGCACGTTCACGATTGCATCGCCGGAAGCGCTGGCAACAGTCATCGGTCCATTGATCGAAGTGCCGGTGCTGATTGGCTTGGTGTACGTGGCGCTGTGGATCAAGCAAGCCTGGTTCCAACCGGCGAGCGCGAAATCGGCGGCATCCGCCACGCGTTGAGGTATGGAAATGAAAATTCAAAAAGTCGGCGTCTATCTGGACGAGCAAGAGATCATGGAGCTCGAAACCATTCTCATGGATGAAGATGAGAAAGCCGCGTTCGAATTCCTGAAACGCCTGAAAAAGAAAATTGACGTGCAACAACGCTCACAGTGCGGGAGTAAGCTGGTCAGAGGAGAATAAGAAGTGAAAATCCAAATTCTCGGCTCGGGGTGCGCGAATTGCCACAAGGTGGAAGAAACCGCCAAGCAAGCGATCGCGCAGATGGCGATTGACGCGCAAGTGGAACTGGTGACGGACATGCAGACGATCATGCGCTACGGCGTGCTTCAAACACCGGGCATTGTGATCGACGACAATGTCGTTTCGACCGGGCGCGTGCCCGCGCTCTCGCAAATGGTGACGCTAATCGCCGATTCCATCGCGCGGCAAGGAACGTAAAGATGACGACCGGTATTCTCAAGCCCTCGGCGCATCGCGGCGATACGCGCGCGTTTTCGCTTGTAGCAATCGCCGCGATCTTGTGGCTGATTGCCTATTCTCAGTTGGAAAATTTCGCACAGTGGCTGACGTACGCGCTTTTACGCCTTGAACCGGAAACGCATCTCGCAGACTCGGTGGAATTTTTTCTCGCCGACGTGCCGAAAATCCTCCTGCTCCTCAGCGGAACGATCTTCGGCGTCACGATTCTGCGAACGTTCTTCAGCGCGGAACGCGCGCGCCAACTGCTGGGCGGAAAACGACAAGGCATCGGCAACCTGCTTGCCGCGATGCTGGGGATCATCACGCCGTTCTGCTCGTGTAGCGCCGTGCCACTCTTCATCGGCTTTGTCGAATCGGGGATTCCGCTCGGCGTCACGTTCAGTTTTCTGATGGCGAGCCCGATGGTGAACGAAGTTGCACTCGTGATGCTGTTTGGATTGTTCGGCTGGCAGGTCGCGGTAATGTACGCCGGCGCAGGGGTGGCTATCGCCATCACGGCGGGATGGGTCATTGGCGCGCTAGGGTTGGAAAAGTATGTCGAGGATTTTGTGTGGAAGCTGGGCGTCGGCGCGGGCGTGGACGAATCGCGCAATTTGACGTGGACGGATCGGATCGAGCGCGGCGGGAGCGCGGTGAAGGAAATTGTCGCATGGGTGTGGCTGTACGTCGTGATCGGAATTGCCTTTGGCGCGGGAATTCACGGATACGTGCCGGAGAATTTTCTCGCGGAGATATTGGGACCGCGCAATCCGTTGGCGGTCATCGCCGCGGTGCTGGTGGGGATTCCGCTGTACTCGAACGCGGCGGGGGTGATGCCGGTCGTGAGCGCGCTGATGGAAAAGGGAGCCGGGCTCGGAACTGTGCTCGCGTTCATGATGGCAGTCGTCGGCTTGAGTTTGCCAGAGATGATTATTTTGCGGCGCGTGCTCAAGTGGGAGTTGATCGCGATTTTCATCGGCGTGATGGCAGTTGGAATTATCGCGATTGGGATCTTATTCAATTTGGTATCGTGACAAGCGGGCGGAAAGTATGATACCTCGATTGCTCCTCCGCCGAAACTTGAGTCTTTTCTCTCCTCACAAAGTACGCGCCCTCCGCGCATGAACGGCAAAGTATTCTCCCGCTTCTTCTCACCTCTCGCTCGTTTATGACATCTTCGCCACATTCCGCGCAGACAGCGCGATGTCCGTGTTGGCTGATGATAACCTGCAAGTCCACCGTCAACTCCACTGGCATCCACTCGAACAATTCTTCGTCCGGCATGATTTGGTAGGCCGCGAGTTGCGCGTGCCAACGATCGGGCGCACCGAGCGCGTACTCCAACGCGCGCGCACGTGTGGCGCGATGCGGGCGGATGCGCAGCGCGCGATCGGTGTCCACATCCACGAACGTCGCGGCGACCTTGCCGTAATCGATCACGCGCAAAGTGCGATGCCCCACCGCGCAATCGGTAACGACTGAAACTCCATCTACAAAACAGCCGTCGGTTTCGACAAAGGCGAACAGCCGCTTGCCGCGCACCGGCAGTTCCAGTCTCAGCAGTTGCACCGCAAGCAACCCCATTCGCACACCGAGCACTTGCTTGGGGCACAGATGGTCGTGCATCATCTTGAGCAGTTCAAAGTACGGAGAAAGGGTTGATTCTGTTGATGTGGTTCTTATGGCAGGCATAGGTCATTCCTTGGGTGGCAGTTGCTCCAACAGAGCGCGTTGCTTCGCGTCATTCTCGCGGCACGCCGCGCAGAGAAGCTCATCATCCAGCGGCTCGAACCGCGCGTAACAGCGTGCGCATTGCGCACCGGCTGCCGCAGCGGGCGGGGTAATGGCTTGCACCGCGCGCGTCGCTTTAGCGATGCTCTTGTACGCGCGTTGCGCAGCACGTTGGGTAATGTATTGGAAAAATTCGCGGCGAGAGAGTTCGTTCAGCGGACCCATTTTTCAATCGGACAAGCAATTGGTCGAGTCTGGAAAGCCACAGAAAGGCAGAGAGGGCTACGCGCCTTCTCTGCCTTTTTTGCCAGCAGTGCCTTGTATGCCTCCTCGGTCTATGCCTTGCCTACCTTCACCATCGTATCGTAAAACACCGCGCTTCCACCCACCGAATCCACGAGCGTTGTGTTCTTCAGGTACGGATCCACGCGCATTGCCGCGTTCGCGTGGATGCCGCGCGTGCGGCGCACATCGCCCTTGACGACCTGACCGTCAATCGTCACGTCCACGCCGCCATACGCGAAATGCCCGTGACCGAGCGAGAACGCCACGACACCGGGGCGAATTCCCTGAATCACCTTGAGTTTGCCGACGATGGGCACTTTGGTTCCGTTCTTCAGGTCCCATTCGCCGTTCGGGTTCGTCGCCGAAATCACGCGCGCTTTTTCGCCGTTCGCCAAGCCGCGCTTGCGCGCGTCCTGCGCGTTCATCAGAATCGCGTTCTCCGGATAAAGCGCGAGCAACCAGTAGTTCGTCGCCGTGCGCGATTTGGTCTGGAAGATTTCGCGGTACGTGATCATTTTCAGGTCGAACCCCTGCGCTTCATCCGGCAGTGGATTGCCCTGCACGTCCAACGCCGGCGGGATGTAGGTCGGATAACCGGGCAACGCTTTGCCGGTGATCGCGTGCTTGACCTTCGCCGTCTTTTCCTGATACATATTGATCAGTTTGCCGTACTTGTTCGCGACCTTGTCACCATCGTAAATCTTGGCGTAATCCTGGAAACGTCCGCCGCGATTCAGGACGTACACGACTTTCTTCCACACCGCCTCGCCCACCAACGCTTTCCACGCGTCCGCGTCGAACACGCTCTTGGGCAAATGCTTGCGCGCGTCGAGGAACAGTTTCACTTCCGCGTCGTCCGCGTCCGGCACACCGTCCGAGCCGTCCGCCTTTTCGCCGAACGCAAGATTCGCGACCATTCGCAGATACAAGTCGCTCATATGCGTCAGCGGCTTGCCTTCGCCGAATCCGTTGGGACCGAAATTCGGCAGGTTGAGTTTCTCGGCGAGACCGAGAATCATAGACTCGAGCGAGAGCGGCATTTCGCGTCCGTACACCTTCACCGTCTCGACGAGCGGCGCGATGGTCGGCTGGCGCACCGGTTGCACTTTGACCGTCATCGAAGGATGCGACCCGGCAAATTCCCAGCGTTCCATGTTCGACAAATCGGGGAAGATGTAATCGGCGTACATTGACGTTTCGCCCACGACGATGTCGTTCGCGATGACGAGCGGAATTTTGTTCGGGTCAGCGAGAATGTCAATGTTCGTGTTTCCCGCCGGGAGCGAGTACACCGGCGAGCCCATGTAAATGAACAACGCTTTCACTTGGTACGGATACGCGTCGCCCATCGAGGGAATCTGTTCCTGATAAATGTCCGACGCGAGCGGATACCAGTTGCGTTTCGCCGGATAGCCCTCAAACAGCGTGGACTCGTCGTACTTGGCGTCGTGGCGGATGATCGAAAGTCCGAACGGCGCGGCTTTGTTCGGCACGAGTTTGCCGAGATCGAACGGACCGCCGGCTTTGCCGCCGCTCGCGTCGTACGTCGAGAGTTTGACCTGTCCGCCTTTCCAGTCATAGTTGCCCATCAACAGCGCGAGGTTGAACCAGCACCCGACGTTGTAGAAACCGTTGGTATGTTGCGAGACGCCGCGATGCACGTCCACCGCCGCCTTCTTGCCGTGCGAGACAAACTCACGCGCGATTTCTTCCAGGTCCCGCGCGTTCACACCGGCAATCTCTGCCCACTCTTCAAACTTTTTCACGTTTGCGGATTCAGACAGGATGCGGAAACTGCTCTTGACCTTGATCTCTTTCAGGGTCGTGTCCACGTCCAAATCGCCGACGACGGCGGTTTTGTCATCGTTGGGGTTGAACGCGGTTGGCGCGCCGTTTACGAGCGCGACGAGCGGGTCAAACTCGTAGGTCTTGTCGCCGACTTTCCACACGTCAATGTCTTTGCCGTCTTTGTCCTTGCCCTTGTCCTTCGTCGCGAGACCGATTTCCGTCGCGCGCAGGAACACGGTCGGCGCGCCTTGCCCTGAGCTTGCCGAAGGGTCGATCTTGACTAGCCACGCCGCGTTGCTCCACGACGCTTCTTTCGCGGCGGACGCGGCGGCTTTGTTCGCCGCGCGCAGGAATTTCTCGTCGTACTTTTTGTTCGCGATAACGTACTGAATCAGCGCGAGACCGATCGCGCCTTCCGTGCCGGGCTTGTTCGGCATCCACTTCCACGCTTTGGACGCGAGTTTCGAGAGGCGCGGGTCAATCACGGCGTACTTTAATCGTCCGCTCACCAAACCGCTGGTGATGCGCGGCACGCGGTTCGACGGACCATAGTTCCCTTCGAACGGCGACGCGCCGACGAAGATGACGAACTCGGAGTTTTCGATGTCGGCTTGCCAGTAGAATTTGTCGCCGCCGGTGAACGTGCCCGCGCTAAACTGCTCACTCATCGCCTTGCCGGTGAAATAGAGCGA
>JACQGS010000255.1 GCA_016199405.1 Chloroflexota bacterium
AAAGCCGGCAAGACCGATGTGATGATCTTCAAGAAACCATCGGCGGCTGGAATTGCGCAGCCCGGTCACATTCACGAAGGCGCGTGCCCCGGCGTGGGCTCGGTGAAATATCCGCTGACGAATACGACGGACGGCAAATCAACCACGACCGTTGACGCATCGCTCGCATCGTTGCAAGCCGGCGGATTCGCGATCAATTTGCACAAGTCTACAACCGAAGCCGGCGTGTATGTTGCGTGCGGCAGCATTCCGAAAAAAGTAACGATCACGCTCGGTCCGGGCCGCGATGCAACGCAGGCAGGGACAGTCGTTCTCCTTGCGCAAGGGAGCAAAACGGAAGTGAGCATGACTCTGGCTGGTCCGGTCGCCGGCGTCGCGCAGCCGGCGCACATTCACGAAGGGACATGCCCCGGCGCCGGCGCAGTCAAGTTTCCATTGACCAACGTCACGGACGGCAAATCCGTTACCGTTGTGGATATGTCGATCAGTGATTTACAAAAAGGCGGATTTGCGATCAACGCGCACAAGTCGACGACTGAAGCCGGCGTGTGGACCGCGTGTTCCGAAATTCCGCAAGAAATGACCCTCGTGTTCGGTCCCGGGCGCGATGCAACCCAAGCCGGTTCCGTCACGTTCACCGGCAAAGGCGCGACGACGGTCGTCACCGTCAGTCTGAGTGGAAGCGTCGCCGGCGTTGCGCAACCCGGTCACATTCACGAAGGCACATGCCCGGGCGTTGGCGCGGTCAAGTTCCCGCTCAGCAATGCCGTGGATGGAAAATCCACAACCGAAGTTAACGCCACGCTTGCTGATTTGCTCAAGGGTGGTTACTCGGTCAACTTCCACAAGTCCGCCGCGGAAGTCGGCGTGTACGTTGCTTGCGTCACGATCAAGTAATCGCGCGAATTTCAACCAACCAGCTAGCAGTCTGTCGGAGAGGTAGCCTAGCCCCTCGTGGGCGTCCTCAAAAACGCGCACAAGGCGCTATGCTACGGGGGCTCTCCGACAAACTGCTAGGCGAAAACAACTGCGCCGGACGAGAGACACTCGACCGGCGCAGTCTTTTTTTTCAAACGGATTCTTGACTCGCGGCACCCTCCGAGTAGAATACCTCCGCGCGATACTCGCACAAAGAGACATACTCCGAATGAATCCTGTTCACGCTCGTTCAAATTTCCTTGGCACACTTTGGCGCGCGGGCGTGATCGCGCTGATTGCCCTCTCTCCCGGTTGCGCGAGTTCGCCGACGCCAACGCCGACGCCTGCCGCAACTCTAACGCCGCGAGCCACACGCACACTCATTCCCGATGCGCCCACGCCGGCGCCAACTCAAACGGATACGCCCACGCCGACTCCAACTCCCACGCCTTTTCCCACCGTCAATTATTCTTTCGTTCTCAAACCCGGACCCGCGTTCGACTCATCGCCGGGTACGGCAGAATTTATCAGCAAGGGCAATCAGACGGAGGTGAACATCGCCATCAATTCGCGATTTGTCGGGCAGGTGAGAGCCGCGCAAATTCAAGAAGGTTTTTGCTTGGCGAGCGGCATCTTGAAATTTCCGCTGACCAACGTGGTTGACGGAAAATCCACAACAATTATCAGCGATACGCTTGGCAGTCTTCTCACCGGCGCGCTTTCGCTCAACCTCAAACCCGCGCCGGACGCGGCGACGTTTATCGCATGCAATGGTCTGCCCAAAGGCAGCGTTGTCTATTTCGGTCCCGGCAAAGACGAACACCGCGCCGGCGCGGCGCTATTGCTCGCGGCGGAAGGACGCACCGAAGTGACGTTGCAGATGGCGATGGAGACGCCGGACATTGTGCGGCCCGTGCGTATCTACGCGGGCAGTTGTCCCAATGTGGGTGAGGTCAAATATCCGCTCAATAACATCGTAGACGGGAAATCTTTCACATCCGTGCCAATCCCATTGGCTGATTTCCTACGCACGAGTTCTGCCATCAGCGTCCTCAAATCGTCCGCGGAATCGAATGTGTTTGTGGCGTGCGGCGCAATAAAATAAAGACCCGAAGGGTTTCCAAAACCCTTCGGGTCTGATCTCAATTATCCGGCGCGCCCGCCGCGATCCAGTTGATAATGAATTGCTTTTGGTCTTTGGTCAATTTGGGTTCGATTTCAAACGGCATGAAATCAATTTGAATGTAGCGAATCATGATACTGCCGTCCGGATCGCGCGGCTTGACGACGATGCCGCTCAATCCGCCCTTCATCACGCCGGCGTAGGTTTCCAGACTCATATCTTGAATTGGTTTCGTTCCGCCGTGACAGCGCAAGCAGAACTCTTTGAAAATCGGCAGCACCTCATTTTGGAAACTCACTTGCGCGCCCGGCGTCGGCACGACGGTGACCGGCGGCGCTTTGGTCGGCGTGGGACCGCTCGGCGTCGCAGTTGCCGCGGGCGTCGCGGGCACCAGTGTTGAAGCCGGCACCGACGTTGCCGTCGGAATTGGCGTGCACGCGGCGATCATGCCGAGCGCGATGGATGCGATCACGCAAAGCGTAACGATAAATTTCACATTCCCCTCCCCCTATTTATACGCACGCGCGCGCTGAATTGTTTTGTGTCCTTTGTGCGCCGATTGGTTTCAGAAAACAAACAGCCCTGCCGAGTCGTCAAACTCGAGCCGGGCTGTTTTCTTTCTTTGGGTCGTTTAACGGTGTCGCTTGAATGACACGCGTAACACGAGTTACTTGATTGGCAATGTTCGGGCGTACGCCGCGAGATTCGCGATATCCTCCAGCGTCCAGCCCATCGCAAAACCCGAAGGCATCGGTTCGCCCGGTTGTCCAGACAAGACCTTGTGGAAGAATTCCCACGGATTGTCCGCCGCCAGCGTCCCAACATATTCCGGCGTCTTGTCGTCGCCAAAGTTGATCTTTTTGCCGTCGCTGCCGTGACACGCGGCGCAGGTCGCTCTGAAAGTGGTTTTGCCTTTCTCCGCATCCCCTTTCACCGATTTGTCGGCATTGATATAGGCGGCGGTGTCCTTGATCTCTTTTTGGACAAACGTCACCAGCGCCTTGACTTGCGCGGCATCCAGATTGGCGGAAAAGTCGTGATCCTTGTTCTTCTTGCCGGTCAGCCACGCGGTCAAGTCGTCCGCGGATAGCGTCGCCGATTTTAGAACGCCGGTAAAGCCGGTCTTGTGCGAACCGGAACCATACGCGCCATCCTTGCCCTTGTAGTCCCAGCCGTGACACTCTTTGCAGCGCCACGTATCGGGTCCGGTGCGCGTGTTCGTCGTCTGCGTCTTCCACAACACTTGGTCGGTCTTGGGGGCTTCCGCGCCCGTGACCTTCCACCACGCATCGTACAAAGGTCCGCCTTCGCTCGACCCAGGTGTCTTGGACAAGGTCTGCGCATACGCCAGCACGTTCACATAGTCCTGCGCTTTCCAGTTGTTCGTGATCCCAGATGGCATGGGCCAGCCCGGTTGTCCGACCCGGACTTTGTGGATAAACTCCCAGGGATTGTCCGCCGCAAGAATTCCTATCACTTCGGGCGCGGCGATCGTTCCAAAGTTGATCGCATTCCCATTCGGTCCGTGACAATCCGTGCAGACTTTTCCATACTGGCTCTTGCCCGCAACCGCATCGCCGCCCTTGCTACTCTTGTCGGCGTTGACCATCGTCGCGGTGTCAATCTGTCCCTCGGTGATGAACACGGTCAGGTCAATCAAGTCCTGTTCTTTCAGGAACTTGGAAAAATCATGGTCGGCGTTCGGCTTGCCCTTGAGACTTGCCAGCACGTCGGCGGCGGGCTTGGTCTTGGCGCCGGCAATGCCGACAAAACCGGTCTTGTGCGAGCCGGAGCCGTACGCGCCGTCTTTGCCTTTGTAATCCCAGCCGTGACATTCCTTGCATCGCCACGTGATTTCGCCTTTGCGCGTGTTCGTCGTCTGGGTCTTCCACAGCGGCTGATCGCCTGTCGGCGCTTTCGCTTCGATCACTTCCCACCAGGTGTCGTACAACACTCCACCGCGCACGAGGTCGCCGGATAGCTTCGGCGCGGCGGCTGTGGTGGGCGCGGCTGTGGGTGCGGCAGTCGCCGCGGGTCTGGTTGCCGTGGGTTGTGGTGCAGTCGTCGCCGCGGGTTTGATTGCCGTAGGTTGCGGCGCAGGGGTTGGCGCGGCGCAACCCACCACCAAGAGGGCGAAAACCACGACCAACCCGATTGTTAGATGCTTCCTCATCGAATGCCTCCTAAATGTGGAAAAATAGCTTCAGATGCCAGTGCATTCGGTTGCTTCTTGATCCTCCTTTTAATACCTTCGCCAGAAACCCGTTTTCTCCGAGAAAACGGGTTTCTCTCCACGCTCGCGGAATGATTTTGGCGAAGGCATTGTCCTTTTCGGTGTGGTATACAAGTAGAGGTGAATGTCAATTCCCGCGCCAGATCTTCACGACCTGCAACACGACAAAACTGTAAATGGACCAAATTCCCAAGAGCACCGCGATAAACGTGATTGCCACGATCTGTCCGATCGATTCGGTGCCAATTGGACCAACGACGTACGCCGCCGGCGGCACCCCCGCTAACTGAATCTCAATCGTCTGTTGGCTCTCGGCATAAATTCCCATGCCTTCAAATTGCGCGGTGATCTTTTGGCGTTCCGCCTCCAGCGTCGTCGCATAATCCAAAGACGCCGCGCCGTTCGCGTCCGTCTTGGCGACGCCGATTTCCATTTTGCCTTTCCGCCCAATAAATTCCGCGTTGCTGTAGAATCGGATTTCGGCTTTGGAAACCGGCGCGCCTTTGCCATCTTTGAGCGTAACTTTCAGATTCACCGACTCTCCGCCGGCAAGGATGGTCGTGGACGGAGCCAGCGCAAGTATCGTTGGCGTCAGTGCTGTCGCTACGCTGGCGACACCGCCCCGCTTGACGATGAGTTGCCCCTTCTGAAGTCGCTCGTGCAAATCACACTTCAGGTCGCACTTGAATTCAAAAGTCCCTGGCTTGTCGGCGACGAACTTGAGCGTTGCTTCGCGATTGCTCGGCGTGAGTGCGTCCGATTCCAGTTTGTAGCCTTCCAGAGCCAAGATGTGTTCTTCGAGGGGTTTGGACTTGTGCGCCCACACCAACGTGAGTTCCACCAACTGTCCTTGCTCCATCTCAATGATAAAAAGACCTTCCTGCTCGCCGCGGCAGTTTGGCGGTTTGGTCACGCACTGAAAGCCATTGTCGGTGATTTCGACGCGAATCTTGACTGCCTCCGGCGACTGCGCGAGCGCCATCCGCGGCGACCCCGCGTAGAGAAGGATACCTGTCAATGCAATCGAAAGCACTAGCCCGCGCCCACTCGAAAAAAGTTTGCTGAATGTCATCCTGTCCTCCAATCAATCTGCCTTGCTTCGCTCAACTCAGAAACCCGTTTTCTGCGTTTTCCCACCTGATTTCATGCCGCACAGGCAAGAAAACGGGTTTCTCTGACGCTCTCCGTCAACCATCTAATCCTGCGGGGTAGAAGCCCAGCCGTGCTGGGCGTTTCAAGGACGGCAAGCACGGCTTGCCTGCTACCCGTACCCCGCAAGACTTTTCTGTTGCACTGCTAGGGATGTTGTTTCTGTTCTTGCTCTTGCCACGGGCGCGCCGGCATGGGTTTGCGTTGGTCATTCGCGTGCCGCCCGTAATCCTGTCCATGCCCCGGGATGTACCATACCCGCGGCCGCGTCCCCAACTCTTCCAACAAATGAAATGCGTTGTTCTCCGAGATCAAGTGCGATAACTTGACCAC
>JACQGS010000274.1 GCA_016199405.1 Chloroflexota bacterium
AAGACCCCACATGGGCGCGTGAATCACCTCAAGCTGCTCGTGTGGCGACGGTATCTGCGCCCTGCTGCCACGTGATTTCACGCCAAGTGGGATATACTCAAAATGTCTTCTCTGAGCAAGGGAGCTGGGGCGCTGGGGAGTAAGGGAGACGCTTGGCGTTTCTCCTCTGCTCCCACGCTTCCGCGCTCCTCCGCGCAAACCATCTCCATCGCGTCGAACGCCCAGTCACCTGCAAAAACCGACAATCGCGATAATAACGCGCGCTCGGGTTCGGAAAGCAAATCATAGCTCCAGTCAATCAGCGCGCGCAGAGTTTGTTGACGCGGCAATGCGGTGCGACTGCCGCTGGTCAATAAGCGAAAGCGATTCCCGAGTCGCGCCTCGATTTCCTCTGCCGAAAAAATCTTGACGCGCGCGGCAGCAAGTTCCAGCGCAAGCGGAATGCCGTCGAGGCGATGGCAGATTTGCGCGACCGCCGGCGCGTTCTGATTGTTGACGCTGAACGTAGACTGAACGGAAATCGCGCGGTCAATGAACAAGCGCACGGCATCATACTGGCTTAGACTTCCGAAGTCTGCGAGACTTCGGAAGTCTGTCGGCGGCATCGCCATCGAGGGAACGCGATACGTGGTCTCACCCGCGATGCCCAACGCCTCGCGACTCGTGGCGAGAATTTTGAGATGCGGGCACGCGTGCAGGAGCTTATCGGCAAACTGCGCGCATGCGGCGATGAGATGCTCGCAGTTGTCGAGGATGAGCAAAAGGTTTTTCTCGCGCAGATAATCTTTCAGCGCGGTTTCGAGAGAGCGCCCCGCGCCTTCCTGCAATCCGAACGCCGAAGCGACGATTTGCGCGACGAGCGCGGGGTCGGACAGCGGCGCGAGTTCAACGAACCAGACCCCGTCTCCGTAGAGACGATTCGCCGAATCGTCTTTACCTGCCGAGTCGTCTTCTTCAAGCAAATCCGCCGCGATGTGGAGTGACAAGCGCGTCTTGCCGCAGCCGCCCGCGCCCGTCAGTGTGAGCAGGCGCGTCGCGGCGAGTAATCGCTTTATCTCTTCAATCTCTTTTTCTCGTCCGATGAACGAGGTGAGTTGAAGGGGCAGGTTGTGGGCGACCGGGTCTGGCATCGCTTAGTTTATCTCACGCGCAAATATCCTCTGCAAAATCGCGAGCGCGCCGGCATAGGTGGGATCCATGCCATAGTAAGCTAAATGCACCGCGCCAAGATTCTTGCCTTTGCTGAACGGCTTGTCCGTGGCGTAATGCAAAAAGCCAATGTCCAGATCGGTCTGATAGAGTCGCACGATTTCGTTGACCGGAAACCGGCGCGGGTAACTCATCTCGTAAACCGCCGAGAGATACGGTCCGGCTTCCATTTCAATATCCGTATAGCCCTCGCGATAAAATAATTCCACGAATTTCCGATTCTGCAGAAACGTCCCCTTGACGCTGATCGCTTTTTGATTGTCCAGCACCGATCCGTACACCAAATACGGCGCGATATCGCGCGCGCTAAAGCAATTGGCAAAGAGGTACGTGTTACGCGAATGTTCATCGTACACGACGTTCGGAATCATCACATCGCCGATGCGCCCGTTCAGCGTCGCCGATTTCCCCAAGACGTAAAAACCTTTGATCTGATCCACGTTCTGCGTCAGTTCCGAATAAATTTGATACGCCGATAGCCCGAGCGGATAATCAATATTGAAAATAACCGCGCGGCTCTGGCGTAATTTTTCCAGGTCCCCGCGCGGCAAGCGCGGGTCGAGCCGGTCGGGATCTATTTTGTTCAATTCGATGATCTGTGCGTCCACATCGAGATAGCGATCGCTGCCAATCTGCGTGATGCCGACCTCGGCTTCCGCGCGCAGTTTTTCTTGCGCCGCTGCCGCGTTTTCTGGGTCGGCGGCAAATTTCTTGAGAATATAGTAGAGGAAATTTTCTTTGCGGCTGCGCACTTGTTCTTGCGCAATCGCCTGATACTCGCGCAATAAATCCTCGCGCCGTGTATCGCGGATATAGGCGATCAACTCGGCTTCGTGCTCAAGCGCAAAGCCGGAGACGAGGTTCACCAAACTGTGCGTATTGCTCGATACAAAATAGACCGGGCGATCCGCCAGGATCGGCGCGGCGGACTGCGCGATGTTGCGCCACCAGCGTTGCGTCGCTTTGCGATAGTCTACGAGCGAGCCAGCCAACGCGCGCAAGGCAAACTGCTTGGGTCCACTCGCAATGCTCAATAAATTGTCGGCAAAGTTCCGCCCCCAAATATTTTCCAGCGTCTGCAAATCGTCCGCGCTGATGCGCAAATCTTCGCACAATTGATTCTTCGCCTCGGCATTCAGCGCGTCCCCGCGCCGCGCCGAGTCTTCCAAGCGCCGCGTCGCGCCCGTTTGCCAGAGCAGCTGATTCATCTTGTTCCATTCGATTTCATACGCCGTCAGCGTCGGAATCACATCGTCAATATCCGACGCGCTCGCGATGAACGCGGCGAGCGTTTCATTCCCGTCGAAGTACAATTTGCGCCGCCGCCCTTCGGCGCTCACCTCTTGCCATTGCGTGACGTTTGGAAAGCCGGCTTTGGCAAACACTTCGGCGGATTGCCCCAACAAAACCAGCCGCACCTGTCGAATGCAATCCGGCAATCGCAGCGTCGTATACACAAACGCGGCAATATCCGGATATTCCTCGCGCGCGTGAACGTGCAAGGACGAATCCATTTGCGCGTGCGTCTCGCCGAGCGACTTGATTTGAATCTCGCCGCTCGACCGCAACAGCGAATAGTACGTCCGCATGTACAATTCGATTTCTTCGCTCGCCGAAGTTGGAATCCCGCGATCCATGTTAACTCCAAAGGTAGTGATCAGTGATCAGTGATCAGTGATCAGTTTTCGGTTATCAGTCAACAGTTTTCAGATTCAAGTCACAAGCGCTCAGTTCGCTTCTCACTGGTTACTATTCACTGGTGACTGATGACTGATGACTGGCCGCGTCGCGTAATACCACACCAGCGCGAGTGCCTCGCGCGCGGTGTACCAGGCGCGCGGAATGGCGAATGCGGAAGCCGGGCTGGAATTTGCCGGCGAGCCGTACGCGATCATTCCCAAATCGCGCGCCATCGTTTCCGCGCGATAAAGATGAAACGCGTCGCTCACGATCAGCGCAGTGCGCCCGCCGCGTGCGTCCAAGATTCTCTTCGAGTTGACCAAATTCTCTTGCGTCGAATGCGATTGGTCTTCCACGAGCAACGCATCCGCCGGAATGCCGGCGTTTGTCGCGAGCCGGCGCATCACTTCCGCTTCGCTCGGCAGATTTCCGTTCGCGCCGCCGCTCAAAATCAGCGTGGGCGCGTAGCCCGCGCGATAGAGTTGGATCGCGTGTTGCGTCCGCGCGGCGAGCGAGGGGCTGGCGCGTCCGCCGGGATACACGGCAGAACCCAGTACGATAATGACATCCGCCTTCTGGGCGTTGTCGATCTGGGCGCGCGCTTCGATTTGGGAATACAGAAACACCAGCGGCGCGATCAGGATGCTAAGCGCGATTAACGCCCAGAGTTTTTTGGGAAACGTTTTCATGTGAGGATACCCACATACTACTACAAATCGACACCCTCTCAAAAATGGTGATTGGCTATACCGGACTTGTGATCGTCGAGTAGTGATATAATGATTCCATGACCTCCAGATTTCATATCCAATCTCCCAGCCGCTACCTCTTGAGTTTGATGGCGGTTGGAGCGGCGACCTTTTGTGGCTTGCTTGTTCGTGATCTACTAGCCCCAACGAACATTGCCATGATCTATCTGCTTGCTGTCGTCTTGAGCGCAACTTCCTGGGGCTTGGGACCTTCCGTCTTTGCTTCTGTCGTCGCCGTACTCACTTTCGATATTTTATTTGTGCCGCCTTACGGTACGCTCGCCGTACACGATCCACAATATTTTCTCACGTTCGGTATATTTCTCACAGTGGCTGTCATCATCAGCCAATTAGGCGCACGCGTCCGCGCGCAGATCGCGGTTGTGCAACAGCGCGAACAACAGTCTGCCGCCCTGTATGCGCTCACGCGCGGGATGGCATTTGTGAGAGATTCGAAAGAAATACTGGACACTGCCACTCAGCAGGTCAATCAGGTCTTTAACTCCGAAACACTTTTACTTTTGCTTGGCTCAGATCAAAAGTTGCGCGTCCCCGCCGATAGGCGGATCGCTGAAACCGCGCGGGATGCCGCGCTTTGGACGTTTGAGCATAAAGCGGCGACGGGCTGGTCGACGCGATTATTTTCCAATTCTGAATATTTGTTTCTTCCGCTCGTCACGGCACATGGAATTTGGGGTGTGCTGGGTTTGCGCCCACGCGCGCCGAGGGTGATCTTGACGCCAGACCAGCGGCTCTTGCTGGAAATGTTCGTGGCGCACATCGCGATTGCCTTTGAACATTTGGAATTAAATGCGCAAGCGGAACAAGCCAGATTGCTTGAAGCGAGCGAGCGATTTCGAAACACACTCCTCTCTTCCATCTCCCACGACTTGCGGACGCCCCTCGCGGCTATTCTTGGCTCGGTCACCAGTTTATTGGACAAGCGCATGCCGCTCACGCCATCGGCACAGCAGGACTTGATGCTCACTATCGAGGAAGAAGCTACGCGGCTCAATCGCTTGGTCGGAAATTTATTGAACATGACTCAGGTGGAATCAGGCGCGCTCAAACCCGCGCGTGATTGGAATAGCATTGAGGAGGTTATTGGTTCGGCGCTGGTGCATGCGCGCGTGAACGGACGCGCGGTTCAGGTGACCGTCGACTCCGATGTGCCGTTGGTGTCATTTGATTTTGTGCTCATAGAGCAAGTGCTCCTCAATTTGCTCGATAACGCGCTCAAATTCTCACCGCTCGACAGTCCGATCAGCATTCGCGCGCGCAGGAATGAGACTGGAGTTCAGGTGAGCGTTGTCGATTGTGGCATTGGAATCCCAGCGAACGAATCCCAACGCGTATTTGAAAAATTCTATCGCTTGCCGCAAAATGGCGCGCCCGGCAGTGGGCTGGGGCTTGCAATCTGCAAAGGGATCGTTGAGGCGCATGGAGGCGCGATTTGGGCAGAGCCGCGCGCGGGCGGCGGCACCAATCTGGCTTTTACTTTACCCGCGCCTGAGTTGAAAAATGTCGCTGAATGAACGCGCGCGCATACTCGTGGTGGACGATGAATCGCAAATCCGTCGTTTCCTGCGCACCAGTTTGACCGCGCACGGTTTTCAAGTGTTCGAGGCAGCCACGGCGCAAGCCGCGCTGGAACAAACCATCGTGATCAAACCGGATGTGATCATTCTCGATTTGGGCTTGCCGGATCGAGATGGGCTCGCGGTCCTTCGAGAACTGCGCGAATGGTCGAAAATACCGGTCATCGTGCTTTCCGTGCGCGAACGTGAGCAAGACAAGATCGCCGCGCTTGACGCGGGCGCTGACGATTACCTGACGAAACCTTTCGGGATGGGCGAATTGTTCGCGCGCATCCGCGCCACGTTGCGCCACATGGCAGAGCCGCTGGACGAGCCGGTTTTTCAGACCGGCGAACTCAAAGTTGATTTCGCTCGTCGGTTAGTCACCCTGGCGCAACGCGAGATCAAACTGACCCCGACAGAATACTCGATCCTCAAACACCTCGTCACGTATGCGGGTAAGGTCGTGACTCATCGGCAACTTTTGCGTGCGGTGTGGGGCGTGCAATATGAAAATGAATCGCAGTACTTGCGTGTGCATGTAGGGAATTTGCGCCGAAAAATTGAAAATGATACTGCGCGACCCAAGTATCTATTGACGGAGCCGGGCGTTGGGTACCGCTTGCGCACGGACGAGATGAATTAGGGCTATGGCTTGAATAAGCTCAACCGGGGATGAGTCACTTCATCCCCGGTTTGTTTTTGGGGACACCCCAGAATCTTTACAAAATCTTGATGGCGAAACCGTGAATCTGTGCGCTTTCTTTATGCCCATCAACCGCATAATGTTCAGGATTTTATGCAGATGGACAGGCAAGCTCAAAAAAGGTTCGTCGTCTATTATGAGGGTGGGTTCTCAAGTCTCGACGCACTCCGAGCGGCTTTAACTTCATGGGATGGAAATACCGAGATCATCGTGGTCGCGTTTATTCCGGTACCCAGCGCGCAAGCAGAATTGAACTTGTTGGATTGGCAAGCGCGCGCAGATGCGGTGTTAGCGGGTGCTGAAGTAAATGCCTCAGTGTATGGTGTTCCCATTATCACCAAAATCATCTCAGGAAATAGTAAAGATACCGCCCTCGCCGCATTCGCCGTCGAGTGTGGGGCAGAAAAGGTTTTTATCGGCAGGGACCATGAAGACAATTGGACAGAAAAAGGCATGGCTCAGTATTTGTTAAAGGACGTTCCCTTACTCGCAAGCTGATTTGGTAGAGATCGAAGGCATTTGAATTCTTCATAGCGTTCCTACATCAAGAAAGACGAGAATCGCGCAGTCCGGCGGCGAGACGTGAGGTCTCGCCATTTTCATGCCCAATTACCTTATAGGCAAATTCAAATTACTCAAGGTGACCAATGCGGAGCGACCACGCCGAAGACGTAAAAGCCAATCCAGACCGGACCGAACCCGTCGAATCCGATCACGAACGCGAGCAAGCGAATCCAGAGTTAGTCGTTCGCGAGATCAAACCCGGCGCACGCCCCGGCGACGCGTATGTGCGCATCCGTCAGCCGTATCAGCGATATTTTCATCGCGTCGGACCGGGACATTTTGTCGCGACCTCTGAATCGAGTTTTCCGGTCAGTCGTTTGGAACATGCCTATCGAGCGATAAAAAGCGTGCTCATCGGCAAGCCGTTGGAAACCGCGGAAGAGATTCATCAGCGGCTGAATAAAGTCAAAGCCCTCGCCGTCTTTGGCTCTGATCCCATCTCCTCCTGCGCGTATGCGACAGAGGAAGCGATGATTGTCTTGGTCGCCGCCGGCAGCCAGGCGCTGGGTTTATCTTTCTTTATCGCGTTGGCGGTTTCGTTGGTACTCTCAATGGTCGCGTTTTCTTACCGCCAGACAGTTTATGCCTATCCTCACGGTGGCGGTTCTTACAATGTGAGCCGCGAAAATCTCGGTCAAATCGCGGGACTCGTTGCCGCGTCCGCACTTTTGATCGATTATGTGTTGACCGTATCGGTTTCCATCGTCGCAGGGACCGCCGCAGTGACATCCGCGCTCGTGGCGTCCGGCTTTGGTTCGCAGATCAGCGCGATTGACGCCACCCTGCCGCATTTCTTGAACGTCAATGTTTTGCTGAGCGTATTTTTCATCCTCATCATTACTCTGGGGAACCTGCGCGGGATTCGCGAATCCGGCGCAATCTTTTCGGTTCCCGCTTATTTATTTTTGGCGAGTCTGGGGTTGATGCTCGCGATAGGATTTTATCAGGCATTTACGGGAACGCTCCATCCGGCTACGCCGCCGCCCGTGTTGCCGCCGACCGAACCACTGACGCTCTGGTTGATTTTGCGCGCCTTCTCCGCCGGCTCCGTCGCGATGAGCGGAACGGAAGCGATTTCCAACGGCGTACCCGCGTTTGATAAACCGGAGAGCAAAAACGCCGCAACGACCCTCACGGCAATGGCAACTCTGCTGGGTGTTTCATTTCTGGGAATCTCGTATTTGGCAACCCACATGGCGCTGGTACCCGGTGAAGAAACTATCATTTCCCAGGTTGCGCGAGCCGTCTTTGGGACAAACGCCCTTTATTATATTTTTCAGATCGCGACGATGGGCATTTTGATTATTGCCGGCAATACCGCGTTCGCCGATTTTCCGCGCCTGGCGTCTGTGCTGGCGCGCGATAACTATATGCCGCACCAATTCCTGTATCGCGGCGACCGGCTGGCGTTCTCCAAAGGCATTATCGCGCTGGGGGTGATCGCCGCGTTGCTGGTGGTGATCTTTGCCGGCGACATTAGCAATTTGATCCATCTGTACGCGGTCGGCGTATTTCTTGCGTTTACCATGTCCGATTCCGGAATGGTCGTTCATTGGTGGCGCACGCGTGGACCGGGCTGGAAAAAGAGTATCCTCATCAACGGCGCGGACGCCATTCTCACTTCTACGATCTTGATCGTGGTCGCGGTGGCGAAATTTGCTTTGGGCGCGTGGATCGTTGTCTTGCTAATACCGATCATCACCGGAATTCTGCTTTGGATTCATCGACACTATACGCATGTTGCGGATCAGTTGCGGATTGTGCCCGGCAGCTTGCCGCCGGCGATGGTGAACGAAATCGTGCTGGTTCCGATTGACGACGTCAACTATGCGTCGCTGCGCGCGATTGCTTTTGCGCGCTCGCGCGGGCGGCAAGTGGTCGTTCTGCACGTCTCCATCAATGATGAACGCGCGGAAAAAATCCGGAAGAAGATTGGGCTCTTCGCTCCAGATGTCAAGTTTATTGTTGTGGATTCACCTTATCGGACTTTTGTGCGCCCGTTGCTCGCCTATGTGGACGCACTGCATAGCCAACAGCCCGACGCGTTTGTCACGATCATCCTTCCTGAATTTATCACGGCGCACTGGTGGGAAAAGTTCTTCCATAATCGAACCGCCGCCCAGCTACGTCAACTTTTTGAACAGCATCCGAATGTCGCCGTCGTGCTCGTGCCTTATCTGCTTCAATAACTAATGCAGCCACTTGACCCTTGCACCGCAAGGGCAGGTGAAAAGTTACATGCCAACCCGATTCGGCTTCACGCCCAAATTCATCTGAAAATCTGGGTTGACCCCGAACTTTCAAGTGGATGCATTACTGGAAGACGAAAACGACTCTGGCAAATCTGTGCAATTTGCATCCCCCGGCACTTTATGCTATACTCCGGGCTGTTCTTCCCCTCGCACGACCTTTTGAAAAGTGGGCATCCCCCACTTTTTCTGTTTGTGGGCGGGGAAATAACGGCTCGACAAAGCACAGCCCAAAAAGAGGATCGCCACATGAAGAACGATTTTCTCGTTGCCCTGACCCAAATCTGCAGTGAGAAAAACCTGCCCAAAGAAGTCGTGATGCAAGCGATTGAGCAGGCATTGATCTCGGCATACAAACGCAACTTTGGCGGCGGCACCAACATTTCCGCCGCGATCGACCCTAATACCGGCAAATCGAAAATCTTTGCCGAAAAAATGATCGTCGATCAAGTCCAAGACGCGCGCGCCGAGGCATCGTTGGCAGAGGCGCGCGCGCTCGATCCGCTGGCAGAAATCGGCGGGACGGTCAAGATTGAATCGACGCCGGACGATTTTGGGCGCATCGCCGCACAGACCGCGAAGCAAGTGGTCCTGCAACGCATCCGCGAAGCGGAACGCGACGCGCTCTACAACTATTACGCGGAGCGCGATGGCGAAATCGTTCTCGGCACAATTCAGAATCTCGAATCCCAAAGCATCACCGTCAATCTCGGCAAGATCGAGGCGGTTCTTCCCCGTGCGGAACAAATCCCAAGCGAACGCTATCGCCACAACCAAAAAATTCGCGCGCTGATTACCGAAGTCAACAAATCCTCGCGCGGACCGCAAGTCATCTTGTCGCGCACGCATCGCAATTTGCTGCGCCGGTTGTTTGAACTCGAAGTGCCGGAAATTTTCAACGGGCTGGTCGAAATCAAAGCCATCGCGCGCGAGCCGGGACAGCGCAGCAAAATCGCGGTTGCCGCCACGCAGGACGGCATCGATCCGGTCGGCGCGTGTATTGGACAGCGCGGCGTGCGGATTCAGAACGTCGTCAGCGAATTGGCTGGCGAGAAAATTGATATTGTGGAATGGAGTTCCAATCCGGCGACGTTCGTCGCGCATTCGCTCAGCCCCGCCAAAGCCACCGCGGTCAATCTGACTGAAGACCATAACGGCGACAAGGTCGCGAATGTCGTCGTCCAAGATAAACAACTTTCGCTCGCGATTGGCAAAGAGGGTCAAAACGCGCGGCTTGCCGCGAAATTGACCGGCTGGCGCATTGACATCAAGAGTGAAACGCAAGCGGCAGAAGACGCCGCGCGCCGCGCCGCGCTCCCACCCGAAGCAGTCGCGGAAGTTCCGGCAGAAGTTACCACGGAAGAACCGGCAATGCTCGCCGAACCAACGCTTGCCGGCGCCGAACTGCCGGCAGAAGAACTTGCGGCGATGCCAGCCGATTCGCTCGTCGTCGCGCCGACGCCGGAAGTAATCGCGCCGGAAGTTTCTGTCGCGCCGGTAGAAGCCGCGGTTGTGGAAACGCCGGTTGAAATCGCGTCCGATAAGTCGTTTGAGGAAGCGTTTGCGGAATTTGAAGCCGACGAAGGTGAAACCACGCTCGAAGGAACCAAACGCAAAGCGGACAAAAGCAAACGCCAGGTCTTGGTCTTTGACGAAAAACTCGGCAAAGTTGTCGCGCGGCGCAAGCGCAAAGGCGGGCGTGATAAAGAGTGGGTGGATGTGGACTTGGAATCGGATGTGGAGGTGAATTTGGATGCGGACGCGGACGCGAAGATCGACGAGTAATTCGCCGAAGCGCCGGATCGAGTTCATCCCGAATTTACACGATGGGCAATAAGCATATTCCACTGCGCACATGCGTCATTTGTCGCACGGTGCGACCCAAGCGCGAACTGCTGCGCGTCGTGCAAACTAGCGCAGAGCATTTGGAAATGGATGCCACCGGCAAAAAAAACGGTCGCGGCGCGTACTTGTGTCGTCAGCGGATTTGCTGGGATGCGGTTCAGGAAAATCCGGCGCGTTTGACCAGCGCGCTCAAGTCGCAAACTAAAATTGCCGCGGACGATCTGGCGCGCTTTCGCGAAATATCGGTGCGGTTCCCGGTGCGCTTGGAAACGCCGGCGCCCGATCCCGCGCCTTGAAATCGAGGATGAGCCAAACTCAAAAAACATGTCGGTCGAATCGAAACCGCGCCCAACCGGCGCGCGTTTTGGCGCAGGATAAACGATGGAATGTGAAATGTAAATCTTGAGTTTTTTCATTTCTCCTCGCTCGCGCGTCCTCGCCCTCGACTGCACCGGCTGCTTTTCCATCAAATTTTTTCTTTCCTTGTTTTTCGACTGATCAATCACCATCGGATTCGATCTGTGAGAACGGCGCGTCTGAAAAGGAGTACGATGCCAACACCCAACAGAAAGACACCCACAAGAAATAAATCAGCGGACCACAAATCAAAAGCAAGCAAAGTTCCCGCGGGTGTCAAACCCGCGTTGCCACCTACCAAAGGAACAGTCGCGCCAAGAAAAGTTGCGCCTACTCCTCTGCACAAGTCTATACCGATGCCAGCCGCAACTGCCAAGCCAGCGCTTGTGCCGACGCAACCCGCCGGCGTGAAACCGGTCGCGCCCGCGCCGATGGCTCCGCCAGTAAAACCCGCGCCGCTCCCCATCGAATTACCCACCGTCCTGACCGTCCGCGATCTCGCATCAACGCTCAAGATTTCGCCGATTGATATCATTCGCAAATTGATGGCGAGTGGCATCATGGCGAACATCAATCAAATTATTGATTTCGATACCGCCGCGCTCGTGTCCGATGAATTGGGATACAAAGTCATCGAGATAAAACCGGTCGTGGAAGAAACGGCGATCACGACGCTAACCAGCATTCCCAAAAAACGCGAATATTCTGAAAAAGACGCGGCGCAACTCGTTACGCGTCCGCCAGTCGTGACCGTCATGGGGCATGTCGATCATGGCAAGACGACGGTGCTCGACGCGATTCGGCAGGCGAATGTTGCGGGCGGTGAAGCCGGCGGCATCACGCAACATATCGGCGCGTATCAAATTCAACACGAAGGCAAGCGCATCACGTTTCTCGACACGCCCGGTCACGAAGCCTTCACCGCGATGCGCGCGCGCGGCGCGAAGGCGACCGACATCGCGATCATCGTTGTGGCGGCAGATGACGGCGTGATGCCGCAAACGCTCGAAGCGATCGATCACGCGCGCGCGGCGCAAGTTCCGATCCTGATCGCGCTGAACAAGATGGACATGCCCGGCGCGAATCCGGAACGCGTCAAGCAACAGCTCGCCGATATCGGCTTGGCGGTATACGGCGGCGACGATGAAGTGACCGTGGTTCCCATTTCGGCAAAACTAAAAACCGGCATCGCGGAATTATTGGAAAATATTGTCGTCGTTGCCGAACTGGCTGACTTGCGCGCGAATCCAACCAAAGCCGCGACCGGCGTCGTCATTGAATCGAAATTGGACAAACAGCAAGGTCCGATCGCGACGATTCTAGTGAATGAAGGCACCGTGCGCGTCGGCGATGCCGTCTGGATCAATACGGTCTGGGGCAAGGTGCGCGCGATGATGGACGAGCGCGGCGACGCCGTCAAAGAAGCCGGTCCGGCGACGCCGGTCGTGATCACCGGACTTTCGGATACGCCGGATGCCGGCGAAGCGTTCCGCGTCGTCGCCGATGAAAAGGTCGCGCGCAATC
>JACQGS010000256.1 GCA_016199405.1 Chloroflexota bacterium
CTGGCAGACGCCACGCGGCATCTTGCCAAGGGCCGCTTGGTGCACGTCGCCGGTCGCTTGCGTACCGACGAATGGCAGGACGAAGCCGGCAAACCGCACAGTCGCGTCAAGGTCGTCGCGCAACGCATTGACTTTCTCGACGCGCCGCCTGCCAAGCCCGCTGCCGACGCGCCGCGTTCGTAGTTCAGCATGCAGCACGGCATGCGCAGAGTCCGTTGATACGAGGGATAGAAGGCAGCCGCGCTGCCGTTTTGCGCGCTTGTAGTCAAGCGTCCTGAGCCGTAGCCCTGACCCTGAACGAAGTGCAGGGGAAGGGTCAGCGAAGGAACTCCAACGGACAATTGCCCCGCGTCGTTTGCGGGGGTGACGTGCTTAATCGCGCGAGACCGCGATCCTCTGTTCATTGCTCAACTGCCGACTGTTCACTATTGACTCGCAACTTGCGACCGGCGATCTGCAACTTGCAACTTGCGACCTGCAACCTGCGACCTGCGACCTGCAACTGCCCGCTGCTCACTGAAAATTGCTTTTCCCATTTTGTGATATAATGGGAACGGGGCTTGATGACGATGGCATTCACTGTTAAAGATTTCGCAGACCTGCGTCGCGTGCTCGTCACGCATCCCGAATGGCGAGTCGAACTTCGGCAATTAGTGCTGACGGACGATCTGCTCACTCTGCCGGCGGCGATGCGCGAATTGGCGCAGGCGCAAGCGCGCACCGAACAGCGCGTCGCGGAATTGGCGCAGGCGCAAGCGCGCACTGAGGCGCGCTTGGAGGCGCTCGTTGCGCGCGTCGATGAACTGGCGCAAAAAATCGAACTCTTGATCGGAGAAATCAGAGCCCTAACGGGCGAGATGAAATGGGCAAAAGACCGCCTTGGTCAGTTGCTCGGCTGGCGGCTCGAGACGCGCTACCATGACAAGCCCAGTGTCTTTTTCGGTCGCTGGTTGCGTTCACCGGTCGCCGTGCCGTTCGAGTCGTTGCGCGAGATGCTTGAAGCTCATTTGACCGAAGATGAGGTGGAACAAGTCATGCGCCTTGACCTGGTTGTGCGTGGACACGCGCGGCGCATTCCAGAAAATCCCGAAGTGTGGCTCGCCTTGGAGATTTCAGGCGCAATTGACCCAGAGGATGTGGAACGCGTACAAGAGCGCACCGCTTTGTTGCGCAAAGCGGGCTTGCGCGCCGTCGCCGTTGTCGCCGGCGAAGGGGTGATTCCTTCGGCAACCTCGCGCCTCGAGGGATTGCCAATCGTCTTGATGCTGGATGGACGCAGTCAAGGTTGGGAGCAAGCGTTCGCGGCAGCGTAACAATTCCAACATCCAACTTCCAACGTCCAATTTCCACTGCTCACTGCTCACTGAAAACTGATAACTGATAACTGATCACCGATCACTACCCCAGGAGTTTCCCTTGGAACTACGCAACTATTTCACCATCTTTCGCAAATGGCTCTGGCTCATCATCTTGGGCGGCTTGTTAGCCGCCGGCAGCGCGTTTGTTTTCAGCATTCTCAGCGCGCCGGTCTATCAATCCACCATCACCCTCCTCGTCAACGAAGGGAGCAATCCCGTCAGCGACCCCTACAACGCGATCCTCACCAGCCAGCGCGCCGCCGCGACCTACGTCGAACAAATCAAATCGCCGGTTGTGTTGAATCAAGTCATTCGCGATCTGAACCTGCCCTTCGATGCGCGCGAAATGACCGGCATGTTGACCGTGCAACTCGTCCGCGATACGCAACTCGTCCGCGTCTCGATCGAGGACACCAGCCCCGAGCGCGCCCAAGCCATTGCGACTCAGATCGCCAAAGTGTTCGTCAATTTTGCCTACTCGTTGCAGCAGTCGCGCTATCAAGCCTCGCGCAAAGACCTCGATCAGCAAATTAGCGACGTTCGCAAAAAGATTGACGACACCCAAAAAGCCCTCGTGCCGCTCGGAGACCCGAACGATCCCAAGTATCTTTCCGCGCCGGAATTTGTGCGCACCGAACGCTTGCGTTTGCAAATGGAATTGACCACGTATCAGTCGCAGTACACGGTCCTGCTGAAAAGCCAGCAAGATTTTTCGCTTGCTGCCTCGCGCTATGTCGATTCGATTGTGGTCTCTTCGCCGGCAGAAATCCCCGAAGTCCCCGTTCGCCCGCGCGTCAGTCTGAACACCCTGCTCGGGCTTGTCGTCGGGCTGATGCTCGGCGTCGGCACCGCGTTCCTTATCGAATATCTGGACGATACGATGAAATCTTCCGCGGATGTCCAGCGCGTCTTGGATCTCAGCACGCTCGGCGCGATCGTCACATTTCCGGGGAATCCCGCCGATTCGCGCAAAACGCTGATCACGGTTGACTCCCCCGGCGCGCCGTACGCCGAGGCTTATCGAAACTTGCGAACGAACCTGCAGTTTTCACTTTTAGGCGATGCGGCAGTCGCGCTGACCGTCACGAGCGCGGTCGAAGCGGAAGGCAAAACGACCACGATCGCGAATCTCGGCGTCGTCATGGCTCAGATGGGCAAGCGCGTGCTTCTGGTCGATACGGATCTGCGTCGTCCTACGCTCAACAAATATTTTGGTCTCCCCGCCCAACCGGGGCTGACGAATCTCCTTTTGGGGCAGATTCAAAATATTGACGCGGTGCTCAACGAGACGGCAGTGCCCGGCTTGCGCGTGTTGTGCGCGGGACCCGTTCCGCCGAACCCCGCCGAACTTTTGGCATCCAATTGGATGGACAAACTGATTCAGGCGCTCAAACAACGCGCCGATATTGTCCTGTTCGACGCGCCGCCGGTTTTGCCGGTGACGGATGCGGCATTGCTCGCCGCGAAGACCGGGAATTTGCTCTGGATCGTCGCCGCCGGTAAAACTCGCACCGATGCCTTGCGGCGCACGCGCGAAGCGCTCGCGCAAGTTGAAACCAAAATTCTCGGCGTCGTGCTGAACCGCGTCTCCGCGACCGAGGGTTACGGCTACTATTATTACCACTACTATTCCTCCGACGACCAAGAGAAAAAGGCGTCCCATTCGCTCGTCGAGGATTTGCTGCCGCCGTTTCTACGGCGCAGGGCTTTTGGAAATCAGCGGCGGCGCGAGCGCTCGGCGACGGCATCGCCGGAGAAATTTGCCAAGGGCTAAAACCGCACACCATTTTTACCGCGAAGAACGCAAACCCTGACACTTGCGTAACCGTCAGGGCAAGTGGAACGCGAAGGATCGAATGAAAATGCGCGCAATGCGTTTGTTGTCAGCGACAGATTCACAACGTTCACTGTAACCCTTGTGGTGAGCGAAGCGAATCCATCCGCGGAGCGGAGTCGCGTCAGAAAATAGTTTTCCCCGTTGCTCGTCACTCGTCACTCGTCACTCGTCACTTGTCACCCGTCACCCGTCACCAGTCACTCGTCACTCGTCACCCGTCACATTTTCAAAGGAGAGTTTCTTGAAGGATCACGTTTCTTTTTCCATTCTGTTTGTTTTACTGCTCGCGATCATTACGAACACGGCTTGCAGTTCGGCGCCGTCCTCGCGCGCCGCGTCAACGTTCGCGACCCCCACGTCGGAAAATGCGAATGGAAATGCTTCCAATCTCACGACGGCGAGAGGTTCAACTCTAGTCAAGGTCACACTCGGACCCATCGCACAAACGATCAAAGCGCGCGGGCGCGTCGCTTCAGCCAAAGAGGCATTTCTGTACTTTCCGCTCAAGGGAGTGGTCAACAAAGTTTTTGTGGCTTCGGGCGATCAAGTCACGCAAGGCACACCGATCGCGCAGTTGGATCCGTTTCAACTGGAACAGGAAGTGAGCCAAGCCAAATTCGATTTGGACAAAGCCGATTTGCAACAGAAGCAAACGCAGGTCAAGTTGTCCGTGCTCGATTTCCGGCTCGAAGTTGCCACGAACGTTTACAGTCGCACCTTGCAAGTGAGAAACGCGCTGTTTCAAGATTATCAACTCGCGGCGCCGGCGGGGCTGACGGATAATACGGCGCGCGAACGATTCGTCCGCTTTCAGACGGCGGATCAGGACTTTCTGAAAGCGGCGACTGATCTCAATACTCTCAAGGCGGACAAGCAACTCGCCGCTCTGGATATAGAAGCGACGAAGCAAGCCCTCGAGCGCGCGCAAAAAGTTTTCGAGCAAACGCAAACCCGCCTCAATGGCTCGAAAATAACCGCGCCCTTCTCCGGCTTGATCATTTCAATTGACAAGAACGTTGGCGAAGAAATCCAAGCCTTTGATCCCATCGGCGCGATTGCAGACCCGGCTCAACTGCAAGTCGAAGCGAGCGTCACGGAAAGTGATGCGATCACTGTCGGCTTGGGTCAACCGACGAGCATTGTCCTGGATGGTTTTCCCGATCGCAAGTTTTCGGGTAAAGTGAAGGAGATTTCCGCCAAGGTGTCTATCTTTCAAGGTCGGAACGTGCTGCGCGTTCTGGTCGCCTTTGACGAGGTTGCGAAAGTGCCGGCAACTCTACGACAGGGCGCGGATGTCTATCTCATCACCGCACTCAAAAACGATGTGCTGTTGGTGCCCACCAAAGCAATTCGCACCGAAGGCGACAAGAAGGTTCTCACCGTGATCCGCGATGGAAAACCGGTCGGTGTCCAAGTCCTCGTCGGCGCCGCGAGCGACAGTCAAACCGAAATTCTTGCCGGCGTCTCAGAGGGCGAACAGGTTCAAGTTCCGCAATGAAAGCATCGCACTCTGCGTTGCCCCAACGCCCGAGTTTTCGCGCGCGCGCCGCGATCGGCGTGCTCCTGATCGGGTTCGTTGCGACCACGGCTTGCGAGAGCGGTCGCGCGGCGACGCCAACTCCGACTCAATCGTTCGCCAGCCCGGTGATTAGTTCGCCTTCGCCTTCACCCACTTCACTACCGACCGGCACGGCGACGATCACTCCCACGCCAATCCCGCTCCGGTTCTTCCCCGGCTTTGTGGATACCGGCTGTGTGTTCGGCGTTCCTAATCTCCAACTCTTGAACTGCCTCGCGCAATTCACCGGTGCGCCGTTACGGCTCGCGCAAGGCGCGCTAACCGCGACGCAGGGATCATTCAAAGACGCCGACGGAAAGGATTACGCCGTCAATGCACTTGATCTTGGGGGGCTGAAGGTCCGCAATATTCAAGGGACAACCTATTGGGATCTTGCCGGACTCACGCCGACCCCCGCAGCGACGCGGACACTGGTGCCCACTTCAACGCCGACTCCCGTTCCACAATTGACCATCGGCTCACTGCGCTTTTATGATTTCGATCCGGACGAACTCCAGTTTATTTCGGAAGCCTTCCAATGGGTCAACGATATGGATCGCGATGCCTGGCGACTGGCGACATCGGAGAATCTGTCCGTTTATCGCGTCGAGCCGGATTTCTTGAGTGCCATCGCCGCGCTCGCCGGCATGTCCATCAGTCGCGCGCAACCGGATATGCTCGTGCCTTACACGGCTGACCGCGTGCAAATTCGTTCGGACTATATGCGCGCGATGCTCGCGCGCTTGAAAGCCAGCACCGTCGAGTCGAATTTCATTTCGTTTGTCGCGCTCTTGGGTCGCCATGCGCGCCGCGCCCATGAATTCCGCGCGTACCGCGCAACCGGCAAGCCGCTCAACACGTGCGCGGATTTCAATTATGCCCAGGAAAAGATTTTCGAAGCGGCGGGCTTTCGCACTCAAGGCGAGATCGTTCAAAAAGCGGCGAACGGCGCATTGGAAAAAGGCAGAGTAGGGATCAACGATCGAAACCGAGACGAAAAGATTCGGACTTTCAGAACCGAGACCGGCGCGTGGGTTCAAGAGCTTGCCACCGCCGCGCAAAGTCCGGAAGTTCATTCCGCGCCTTGCTATCCACCGACCCCGACGCCAACCTTTACGCCGGCGCCGCCCAAACCAACTCCGACGCTCGCCGTTGGGATGGGGGCTTTGATCGTCTTCAACCCGTATTCGGACGCCACGTTCACGATCAACGGTCCCGCCTATTCAATATCCGCCGGCGGTGAAGTTGTCGTTACCCTCGCGCAGGGACGCTATACCTATACCGCGAGCTTTCCAGGGAAAGGGTCGGTCACCGGCAACGTCGAGGTTCAAGCCGGCAGATATAATCGATTTATCTTGCCGCCTCCGCCTGAACGTGAACCCCCGACGAGAGCGCCGTGAATTCGCAGTTTGACAGAGAGGGTTTGTGGCGACATTCCTTTCCAATTCGCACGCCCTTTCCACCCCCCAGTTGACGCCATCTGAATTGCGACTATAATTCTAGTCATGCCCCGTCGACCCAAATTCACCCTCGAATTCGCTCCAGAGACGGTTGACCATCTTGACGCCATTGAGCGGAAACATCACCGTCTTGTCGAAAAGACGATTGATGAACAGTTGAGTTACACGCCCGATAAGGAAACGCGCAATCGTAAACCACTTGAGCGTCCTACACCCTTCGGCGCAACGTGGGAATTGCGCTTCGGAGCCGACAATCGCTTTCGTGTTTTCTACGAGGTGGACTTGATCGAGCAAAGCGTGGGGATTTTAGCCATCGGGGAGAAAGAGGGTGGTCGGTTGTTCATCGGTGGAACGGAGGTTCAGATATGAAAGTGGCATCGCTTGCGGACGTTAAGGCGCGCCTGAGTGCCTATATCGAGGAATTGCCAACCAAAGGACCTGTCGTCATCACGCGCAACGGAAAAACCGCGGCAGTCTTGATTGCTCCCCAAGATGATGAAGATCTGGAACGCTTGCTCTTGGCGCGTTCACCCCACTTCCAAGCATTGCTAAGCCGGTCACGGCGAAGCATCCGGGAAGGCAAGGGTCTATCGCGCGACGGATTTTGGAAAACCGTGAAAGCACGGAATCACAAGTAGGGAGCGCGAATCGAAGACGCTGCGACTCTGCGATAAGCTACCAGAATGAACTGTCCACTACCGCGGCATATTGCGATCTTCACGCTCCTTTGCGCGCTCGGATTTGTGATCCTCACCGGCTTGGTAGTGACAGGCAATTACCTTCCGCTCGAAAAAGACCTGCTGCGCTTTGTGATTGCGCATCGCGTCGCGTTGATGGATCCGGTGCTTTTGTTGGTTTCGACGCTCGGATCGGCAAATTTCATATTGCCGGCTTGGTTGCTTTTGATGGTTGTTTTTCTTCTGCGCGGCGGATGGATGACGCTGCTCCGGCTCCTGCCGATTCCGCTTGGTTACCCGCTGTATGCCTTGATCAAAACGCTGGTCGCTCGCCCCGGACCGACGCCGCCCGAATTTCCGCGTCTGCATGATTTGTCCATCGGCTACTACGTGGAAGGTTTATTGCGCCAACAATTGCAGCAGCTTCCTCCGCAAGGTGTGGCGGTGCCGGTGATGGGGCAACCGCTTACCACGAAAGCGGTCGAGCAGATCATGGAGAGCGGTTACGTCAGCGGTCACGCCTTGGTTGCGTTTATTTTCTACGGCACACTGAGCTGGCTTGCCTGGAAAAGCATTCAAAAGCCGGCGGCGCGGAAATTCGCGACGGTATTGTTGATTACGCTCGCTTTTCTCGTCGGACTTGTCCGCATCTACATGGGCGTCCATTTTCCTTCCGATGTTCTTGGGGCGTGGCTCTTGGGAGTGGTCGTACTGAGCGCGACTTTGGGATTCGCTCAAATACTCGCGCAATATTCGACCAGATGGCGGCGAACCAATCAAAGCCGTGCGCACGGCTGATCCATGTCTGTCGCGTTATGGGTTCTCACGTCTTTGATCGCGATCTCGCTTATTGGCGATCTGCCTTACCTTGCTCTGGTAGTTACCGCGCTGGCGGGCATCGCGCTCGCGCTAAACCTCTATGCCGATGATCACGCGCATCCTTCCCCAACTCGCGCGTCTGTTCCGCGAAACGCGCCGCGCGGCTATTCCAAGTGGGTCGGCGAATTTGGCTGGCTCCTCGACGTTGTGATCGCGCTTTTGCTTTTATTCCCTAGCCGTTGGATGGCGCTCGGATTTTTTCTGGTGCCGCTCGCGTGGCTCGCGCGTTGGCGCGTCGCCTCACGCGGCGCAGCGCGAACTGTTTTCAATCTTCCGATTCTCCTGATCTTGTTGATGACGCTCGTTAGTCTCTGGGCGTCGGCGGATCTATCCGCCAGTATGATTCCGCTCGGACAGATCATCGCCGGCGTGAACGCGTTCTATTCGATCGTAGCGCGCGTGCAGACCGAATCCGACTTGTATTGGCTCGGCGCCGGCTTGATTCTGCTGGGAGTTATGCTCGCGTTGGTCGCGCCCTTTGGCGTGGAGTGGAGCAAAAATAAAATCTTTGCGTTGCCGGGGATCTATGATCGCTTTCACCGGCTTTTGCCGGCAGTGATTAACGGCAACGTTCTCGCCGGGGCGCTCGTGCCGATTCTCGTGCTCGGGTCATCGCTTTTGATTCACGCACCCTTGGCGAGATTGAAAGCGTCTCGGCGTGCGCTCGCGCGTTGTGCATTAGCCGCCGGGCTCTTGGCAATTCTGGGAATTTTGTTGCTGACTCAATCGCGCGGCGGAATTGTCGCGGCGGTGCTGGGCTTGCTCGTTTTGGCGATCATCAAGACGCGCTGGATTCTGGCGCCGCTCGGCTTGGGCTTGGTCGGACTTGGATTTTGGGCGTCGAGTAATCTCGATTTGCCGCGCGTCGTGGACCTTTTGTTTTCCAGCGATGCCGTCAGCGGCTTGGCGGGCCGCGAAGAAGTTTGGTCGCGCGCCATCTATGCTTTGCAAGATGTGCCTTTCACCGGGATTGGCCTTGGAATATTTCCGCAAGCGCTGCAAGTCCTCTATCCATTGTTCCTCGTTGGACCCGACGCAAGCGTTCCTCACGCGCACAACTTATTCCTTCAGGTCGGAGTAGACCTTGGCATCCCGGGCTTGATTGCCTATTTGGCGATGCTGATCTTGGCATGGCTGATTTCATTTACCTCTTTTCGTTGCGCGCGGCAGGCGGAAGACTTGGATCTGGCTGCGGTGAGTCTCGGTCTTGCGTTGGCGCTGGTTTCGGTCGCGTTGCATGGGCTGGTGGACGCCGTCGTGTGGGATGCGAAACCGTCCATTTTGGTTTGGATGCTATTTGCCGTGAGCGTTGTCGTCCGCCGGGTCGAATCGGCTGGCTTGCCGGCAGACGAGGGCATGCCCAGCGGTTAAGGAAATTTAATCTTTCACGCTATTGCAATTTGCGGGGAACCATGTTAGAATTTGACTTGAGTGCAGGACTACTCTTGGGTCGCTCAGAGTTTTGCCGGCAATCTGGATCTATATCGAAATTAGATTCAGATAGCGCGTCCCACCAACACAACGTCTTTTTCAGTCGCCTTGGCAGAGGTGTGAAATCCCGAAGGTCAGTCCTACGCGTAAAGTCAAGGGACTGGCTTTTGTTGTTTTTTGCAATCCAGTCTTGGCTAATCTTCGGCGAAACTGGTAGACGCGACAAAGGTATTGGCAGCCGGGTTTGTCGTGGAAGCGACGCGGGGGCTGGTGGTTGAACTCTTAAATTCTCAAAGAACGCGTTTGGGATGTGGTAGAGATAAGGAGGTCACCAATTTATCGTGTGGAATCAGCTAATGAACTCATCCAATCTTTTCAGTTAGTCTGTACGCCAATCAGGAGGAAGAATCAAATGAACCAAAATATCGGTAGATTCAGCGGAGTTGTTGTCGTGAGCATCTTGGTTGCTCTGCTCATGCTTGCCACGGGCAACACAGCATGGGCGCAAGGGGGCGGAACCGTGCCGCCTCCACCGCCACCAGTAACGGGACCGGTGGGCACAGGGGGTGGCACCACTACGCTTGGAGACGCTACCGTGACTGTGCCGGCAGGAGCCGTGCCGAATGGCAGCACGATTTCAGTAGGCAAACCAAATCCCAACTCCTTGCCTGATAAGGGGGGTTTCCGGATTCCTGGTGGCAACTTGCTCGCGATTAGCGTCATCGGTCCTGATGGCAAACCCATTACATCCGGGTTTAACCCGAAGATCAAGATCTGCTTCACCCTGCCGGCTGCCGTAGTCCAACAGGTAGGCGGAGCGGGAATGGTGACCATTGATTGGTTTAACTCGCAAACCGGTAAGTTTGAGCCGCAACCGACTACACAGACTCCGGGCACAAACCAATTCTGCACCGAAGTAGATCACCTGAGCATCTATGGCTTGTTCTTCTACCCGGATGCTTCTGAGGCGCTCGCTAACACCGAATCTGCGGATCTATCCTTCTTGCTACCGCTTGGTGCGGGCTTGCTTGGATTGATCGGTGTCGGTGCAGTGTTAAAGCGGCGCAAGTAGATTCTTGCGAACCGGTCGCGACCGTTTTGAACCAAGACCCTGGTTCTAATTCCGTCAGTCGGCGATTCGAGCCAGGGTGGTTGTTTCGTGGTGTATCTTCTATCTTGCCACGCTCGCGCCAAGCATCACCTGGCAAAACAATGAACGCATCCGAACTTTTCAGTAATCTGTACGCCAATAAGGAGGAAGAATCAAATGAACCAAACTATCGGTAGATTCAGCGGGGTGTTCGTCATCGCGCTCTTGGTCGCTGTGCTCATGCTTGCCTCGGGGAACTCAGTATGGGCTGCACCTCCAGGGCAGGGGGGTACCGTGCCGCCCCCGGGGTCTGGAACGGGACCCGTGGGAACTGGCGGCGTTACGATCGGGGGACCCGCGAACAGTAGCGTGACTTTCCCACCCAACTCGGGTGTGCCCAACGGCAGCACACTCACGATTTTCCCGATTACCGGTGGTAGTATCCCGGCAACCGGCGGGTTCCGTGGTCCCGGTGGTCACGTGGTGGGAATCACTCTCTTGGGCCCGAACGGCTTGCCGATTACCCAGTTCTCCACCAATATCACCATCTGCTTCACGTTGACGGCGGCTGAAGTTGCCACAGCGGGCGGAGCGGGGAATGTAAAGCTTGAGTGGTTTAACTCCGCGACCGGCAAGTGGGAAGCCCAGACGACGACAGCCTTGCCAGGCAATCAGTTTTGCATCAGCGTCAACCACTTGAGTATCTTTGGCGTGTTCACAAACGTCGCCGAGACCCAAGCCGAAAGCGCGGTGACTGAATCGAGCAATTGGACATCGCTCTTGCCGCTCGCGTTCGGAATCGCGGGCGCGCTCGCCCTCGGATTCGCGTGGACGCGGCGACCCAAGAAATAGTTCGATCGCTTTGCTCTTGCGACGCGATATCCCAACGCAGACTTCCGAAGTCTCCAAGACTTCGGAAGTCTGACTAGCCTTTGTCCCTTTATACTCTTGAGGACCAGGGCTAGGGACTGGTTGCCTTTATTTTTTCCCCTCGTTCTTACGCAAGCAGGTTTGTTTTCACGCGGGTGCAATGGCTTGCGGTTTCTCTGTTTGTCGTAACATTGTTGGTTTATGTTCGAACGCTCGCGCCAAGCATCACCTGGCAAAATGCCGGCGCGGATAGCGGCGATCTTGTCGCGGCAATCTTTACCGGCGGCATCCCTCATCCACCCGGCTATCCTCTCTATAGGCTTATCACTCAAATTTTCCTTCTTCTCCCGGTTGGCAGCGTTGCTTATCGGGTGAACTTGTTTTCGGCGGTCTCTGCGTCGCTCGCGGTGGCGGTTCTATTTCTGATCCTGCGCGGGCTTTTAGCGGATCGTGCCGGGAGAAACGTCACCGCGGCCGCAACGGCATTGCTCTTTGCGTTTAGTCCGCTCTTCTGGTCGCAAGCCACCATTGCGGAGGTAAATGCTTTTCACGTTTTGCTCGTGGCTCTAATGCTGGGAGGATTAATGGGGTGGTGCCGCGCGCTGGAGAATCGATCGGGCAAGCAAGTTCAAATTTTTCAGTGGGTGGTCATGATTGTGCTGGGACTTGGCATAGCACATCATCCGACAATTGTATTGCTCTTGCCCGCCGGACTGATCTTGCTGTGGGGACGCGCCCCAACGTCTGATTCAAGTGCGATCTATAGGTCGTTGGGACGTGTCCCAACGTCTGATTCAAGTGCGATCTATAGGTCGTTGGGACGTGTCCCATCGTCTGATTCAAGTGCGTTCTATAGGTC
>JACQGS010000251.1 GCA_016199405.1 Chloroflexota bacterium
GGTTACTCCTTTGAGGAGTAGCATGAACCCATTTTGTTATGATCGTGACATTCGTTTTAACTCGACACTGTTCACGATGTCGTGACCCAAAAGTGTCTACGATGTCGCGAACCCTGACAGGTAATCGTTATCAAGGGGGCAAGGGAATGCCAAAAGAAATCTCGCGTAACGTCACCGGCTTGATTTTGCTCATCGGCATTTTGAATTTGGTTGAAGGTATTTTGCTCTATGCTTTTCCCGACGCGCTCGGTCCACTGATTTGGCCCACGCGCTTGGGAACGTACGGCGCGCGATTTTACGGCGCGGTGTTTATCGCCATCGCGCTGACGGCAGGGCTGATTGCGCGTGCACGCGCCTGGGAGCGTGTGCGCATCCTTTTTCCGCCGGCGATGCTTTTCACCGCGCTCGCGTTGATCGCCGCGATTTTTCTATTCGATACGCCGAATACGTTTGAGGCAACGCGGCTGACAACGTGGATTTTTTTTGCGGTCTATGGCGGCGCGCTGATTGGCGCGGTGGCAGTGTACTGGAAATACGAATCCAAAAATTGAACAAGAGAATCCGGAGTTGAGAGTGACTGAAATCATCGAAGCCAATTTAGAAAACGGGTTGAAAGTTTTGCTCAAGCCCGTGCGCACGGCGCCGGTCGCGACGTTTTGGGTGTGGTACCGCGTCGGCTCGCGTAACGAGGTGCCGGGCATTACCGGCATTTCGCATTGGGTCGAGCACATGATGTTCAAAGGGACGCCGACGCTGAACAAGGGCGAGATTATGCATCTCATCAATCGCAACGGCGGCGTGGATAACGCGTTCACGTCGACGGACTTTACGGCGTACTTTGAGACATTGCCGAGTGATCGCGTCGACCTCGCGCTGCGAATCGAGTCCGACCGTATGGTCAATGCGCTGTTCGATCCGGAGGAAGTCGCGTCCGAGCGCACCGTGATTATTTCCGAGCGCGAGGGCGCGGAGAACGAGCCGCGCTTTTGGCTGGGCGAGGACGTGCAAGCCGCCGCGTTCAAAGTGCATCCGTATCATCACGATACGATCGGTTGGAAGCAAGACCTGCAGGTCATGACCCGCGACCAACTTTACCACCATTACCTGACCTACTATGTACCCAACAACGCGATTATTGTCGCGGCGGGCGACTTTGACGCGGATGAGATGCTGAAAAAAATCAAAGAGAAATTCGGCGCGATTCCGCGCGGCGCCGCGCCGCCGGCGATGCAGACGGTGGAGCCGCTCCAAGAAGCCGAACGCCGCATCCTGATGCGCCGCCCCGGACCCACGCATTATTTTCACGCCGCCTATCACGCGCCCAAAGCGACCGACCCGGATTTTTTCCCGATGTTTGTGCTCGCCGGCGTGCTCGATGGCGTCGGCGGAATGAGTTTTTCCGGGCACGGCAGTCCCGGGCGATCGGCGCGTTTGTATCGCGCGCTCGTCGAAACCGAACTCGCGACGGGCGTCGATTTTGGTTTTCGCGAGACCCTCGATCCCGGCTTGATCGATGTGACGGCGACGGCGCGCCCGGGCGTGCCGCTCGAAAAGATCGAACGCGCAATTTTTGCCGAGCTGGATAAAATCGCGAACAAGCCCATCACCGACGCTGAATTCGCGAATGTGATCAAGCAAGCCAAGGTGCAATTTGTTTATGCGACCGACGGCGTGATGAACGTCGGTTATATTTTGGGGCAGATGGAAATCGTTGCGTCGTATAAGAATTACGCGACGTTCCTCGATAACTTGCAGCGCGTGACCAAAGCCGATGTTCAACGCGTCGCGCAAAAGTATTTTGTCGAAACGAATCGTACGGTGGGGTGGTTTATTCCGACGAATGGAGCGCCGCGAAAGAACGCGAACGGCGCGAAAGGCACGAAAGGCACGAAAAACGCGAAAGGCGCGAAAGACGCGAAACGCGCAAAGAAAGTGGTGCGACGATGACATTGCCCATCACTCCCGAAGCGATCACGCGCGTCACGCTCGACAATGGACTGACGATTCTCGTCAAAGACAATCCATCGAACGCATCGGTGACGATGCGCGGCAGAATCCGCGCCGGCGGGCTGTACGATGCGGAAAAAACGTTGGGCTTGGCGAGTCTTGCCACCGCCGCGTTGATTCGCGGCACACGCAAACGCACATTTCAAAAACTCAACGCGGAGTTGGATCGCACCGGCATGTCGTTCGGCATCGGCGCGGGGATGGAGACGATTAGTTTTAGCGGCAAATGCCTCGTGGAAGATTTTGACCGGTGGCTCGATCTGGCGTCCGATGTGATTCTGCATCCGACGTTCCCGCGCATCGAAGTGGAAAAATTGCGCGCGGAAATTCTCGCGGATTTGAAAGAAGCCGAAGACGATACTGGGCACGTCGCGCGCCGCGAATTTCGGATGCTGTTGTATCCAAAAGGGCATCCGTATCATCATTTTTCGGATGGCAAACTGGAAACGGTCAAACGGCTGACCTTGACGCAAATGCAGGATTTTCACGCGCGCTATTTTCGGCCCGATTTGACGACGCTGGTCGTCGTCGGCGATCTGCGCGCGCCGGCAGCCATCGCGAAAATCGAGCGCGCGCTGGGCAAGTGGAAAGCGACCGGCGCGCGTCCGTCGCACCATATTCCGGATGCGCCGGCGCGGACGCAGATCGCGCGGCGGGATTCACCGTTGGCTGGCAAAACGCAGGTGGACCTTGCGCTCGGTTATCCGGGCATTCGCCGGAATAATCCGGATTATTACGCGCTCGCCGTCGGCGATCTGATTTTCGGACGGCTCGGCTTGTACGGTCGGCTCGGCGCGAATGTGCGCGATAAGTTGGGGCTGGCGTATTACGTGTATAGCAGTGTCGATGCGAATCTCGGTGCGGGACCGTGGGCAGTTTACGCCGGCGTCAATCCGAAAAATATCGAACGCGCGATTGAAGGTATCCTCGCGGAGATCCAACGCTTGCGGAGCGAGCCAGTTACCCAAGATGAATTGAGCGAGGCGCAAGACTTTATGACCGGCTCGCTGGCGATTGGCTTGGAGACGAACGACGGCGTTGCCAGCACGCTGAGCGCGATTGAGTTGCATGGGCTGGGCTTGGATTATCTACAACGCTATCCGCAGATCATTCGCGGCATTACGGCGGAACAGATCCTTGCCGCCGCGTACAAGTACGCGCAGGTGGATCATTACGCGCTGTCGATTGCGGGACCGGTGGATGGGAAAGCGTAAAAGGTAAAAGTGTAGCATAGCGCCTTGTGCGCGTAAGGAGCGGAATATGCCAAGCAAGAAACGCGTGACCAAAAAGAAAATCGCCGTGAAAAAGCCAGCGGCAACGCGCGATGTCGAATTGAAAGAAACCGGCGTTGATTCGATTCAAGCCGATAACGTCACGCTGACGCAAGGCGGCGCGAATAGCATCAAAGCCAAAACCGTGACCGTCACTCAAGGCGGCATCGTAGACGCCGAAGCCGATACGATCAACGTGCGGCAGGGCGGCATCGTGCGCGCGGAAGCCGGCGAGGTGCAAATCACGCAAGGCGGCGCGATGCTGGTGCAATCCGACAATGTCGAGCTGACTTCGAGCGGCGCGCTTGCGATTCTCGGCATGAAAATTGATATCAAATCGGGCGGGGCGCAATATATGCTCGCGCGCGAATCCATTCGCGTCGAACAAGGCGGCGCGTTGGTGATGGCAGCGCCGCGCATGGATGTGCAAAACGGCGGCGCGCTGTTTTTGATCGCGCGGGAAGTGCATGGGAATGTGCGGACGGTGTTTGATCGGCGCGGCGCGTTGATCTTTGGCATCGCGGCGGGGATCGTGTTGGGGATGTTGGCGCGGACGCGAAAGAGATAAAGGCGCGAAAGAACGCGAAAGAACGCGAAATTTTCGCGAGTTTCGTGGTTTTTCGCGTCCTTTCTTGGAAATTAATTTCAGAAGGGAGATTTTTTCTCGATGGCTCATAATGTAACACTCATTCGCGGCGACGGCGTCGGTCCGGAATTGATGGAAGCGGCGCGGCGCGTGTTGGAAGCGACCGGCGTTCAATTCAATTGGGACGTGCAAGACGCCGGCGTGGACGTGATGGAGAAAACCGGCACGCCGTTGCCGGATGCGGTGCTCGACTCGATCCGCAAGACGCACGTCGCGTACAAAGCGCCAATCACCACGCCAATCGGCACAGGTTTTCGCAGCGTGAATGTCGCGATTCGCAAAGAGTTCGATCAGTACGCCAACGTACGCCCCGCCAAGTCTTATCCCGGCGTGCGCAGCAAATATCAAAATATTGATTTGGTTATGCTGCGCGAAAACACGGAAGACTTGTACGCCGGCATCGAGTTCGAAAAAGGCAAGCCGGAGACGATCGAGCTGATCGGTTGGATTCGCGGCAAACAGCCCAAAGCGAAAATTTGGGACGATGCCGGCATTTCGATCAAGCCGATATCGGTGACGGGCACGAAACGCTTTGCCAAATTTGGGTTTGAGTACGCGCGCAAATGGAAGCGCAAAAAAATCACGGCGGTCGCGAAAGCGAACATTATGAAATATACCGACGGCTTGTATTACGAAGTCTGCCGCGAGGTCGCCAGGGGCTATCCGGAAATTCAGTACGAGGAAATGCTCGTGGACAATATGTGCATGCAGTTGGTGCAAAAGCCGGAACTCTACGACGTTCTGCTGTGCCCCAATTTGTACGGCGACATTTTGTCGGATCTGTGCGCGGGGTTGGTCGGCGGCTTGGGCGTGGGACCGGGCGCGAACATCGGCGATAACAGCGCGATGTTTGAAGCGGTGCATGGGTCGGCGCCGAAATACAAAGGGCAGAACAAAGTCAATCCGACCGCGCTGATTCTTGCCGGCAAACTGATGTTGGAATATCTTGGCGAGGCGGATGCGGCGAAACGTTTGGAGCAAGCCGTCGCGGCAGTGATCGCGGAAGGCAAGTCGGTGACGTACGATATGAAAGCCGATCGCAACGATCCGACCGCCGTTGGCACGAGCCAAATGGCGGACGCGATGATTGAGAAGCTAAAAGCGAAAAGCTAGAAGCGAAAAGCAAAAGGACGCTCGCTCGAACAGGGTGAGCGTTTTTTTGTTGTGGGATTTTTGGCGAATATGCTATAATGCGGACGGAGGTCGAGATGACTTGAACAATCAATATGACCGCCACTGTGCCGTCAGACCGCCAAGTTCACATCGTTCTTCCGAATGATGTGCCTATTGGTCCTGTCGAAATCCAAATCAGGGTTACGTCCGTGGAAGAGAAATTGCCTACCCTTGGCGATCTTCTGGACTCTGAATTCTTCGGCATGTGGAGTGATCGCACCGACATTCAAGATAGTGTCGAGTTCGCGCGGGAATTGCGGAAAAAGGCATGGAGCCGAGGCGAAGGTATAACTGAATAATTCACGTTACGCATCGTCTGTCATTTCGAGCCGTTTTTGCGAGAAATCTCAGCCAATCACTTGGAGATTTCTCACTCCGTTCGAAATGACATGCGTAACATCACTGAATAATATGTTTCCACGCATAAAAAGTGTCAAGCACAAAAAAGATTATGTCTTGGAATTAGAATTCACCGACGGTCGTCGCGCGCAAATGGATTTCGCGAAAAAGGTTGTCGGACGCGGCGGCGTGTTTGCGCTGTTGGAGGACGTAGAATTCTTCAAGCAGGTGAGGGTTGATTCTGAATCCGGGACAATCGCGTGGCCCAATGATGTGGATTTGGACCCGGATGTGCTTTACAGCGAGGCGATGGGAGTTCCGATTCCGAAAACCGAGATGGTGTGAGAAATAACAAAACGTTCACTCGAAATGGGTGGGCGTTTTGCTTTTCACGGCTTGCGCGGCTTTGTTTTCGAACGCCTCTTCTTGCGCGGCTTCTTTTTGACGCGCTGCTCCAACTCATCCACGCAGTAATTCAGGAATCCCCGCAAGCAATCCGTCGAGCAAAAGTACAGGTCGAATTGCCCGCTCTCAACCATGTCGGCAACGTCAATCGTCGCGAACGCGTGCTCTTTGCTCGCGTCGGAATGGTCGCCGTGCCACGTGAGCGTGAAGAACGCGGCGGTGTCGTTTGCCATCTCGTAACGCTCTTTGCCCACCTTGCGCATCGCGCCCGCGTTCAGCACCGCCATTCCGTGCGCTCCGCCGATTTTGTTTTTGCGGCACCAAGGGCAGACGCGGTTCTTGGGAAAGAAAACTTGATTGCCTTGGACGACGGGCAGTTTGAGGTGGGGCATACGTTCATCCTTGCTGTGCAGTCTGTTGTGCGTTGATGCGGGTGAGTTAGCGCGTGGGGTAGGGCACGCGGGGTAGGGGCGAGGCATTCGCCAGAACAAGATTGCATTTCAGACTTGGTTGGAATAAACCGATCAAGATTTCAGCAAGACCAAGAACTTGCGAATGCCTCGCCCTTACGCGCGTTTCACCACCCTGATCTCCTCCTCCGTCAGCCCCCTGCGGCAACTCGCGCGAAGCGACCAGCGCGTCAACGCCCAAAGTGCGGGTGCGCTGTCTGGGTGTCGGTCGCATCAACCTGCCGCCGATTTTCAGGGCGTCTTCGATGATGACTTCTTTGCGCGCGAAAAGTTCGACGCGTTCGCCGATGACGCGCTTGGCAGTTTCGATTGGTGAGTCCATCACGGGGTATTATAACGCAGAGGAAATGCAAGTCAACCGATTGGCAAAAAAATCACGGCTTGTGCAAAGTCATGTTTCAAAATATGGGTGGCAGCCCAGCCGCGCTGGGCGTGAGCA
>JACQGS010000252.1 GCA_016199405.1 Chloroflexota bacterium
GCGTTAGAGAACGCCGCCCCTTCAAATCTATGATGTACTGAGACTCAGTACGCTCAGACTTTTTTTATGGACGAATCAGTTCTCTCTCCGTGGCGCGATCTTGCGATTGTGATTTTGGCGATTCAAGCCATTGTTCTGGTCGCGGTGCCGGGCATCGCGTTTTATTACGCGTTGCGCGGCGTGCGCTGGCTGAGGGCGCGGATGATTATGCCGCTGAAACGCGCCCAACTCGGCGCGTTGCGTGTTCAGCGCGGCGCGTTGCGCTGGTCGGAAATCGCGCTGGCGTTGCCGCTCGCGGTGGAGAGCGCGAACGCGCGCGTGCGGACGACGGCACGCGGATTATTCGATCTATTGAGAGGTGCGCAATGAAGCCAGATTGGTTCGAAGACGATGAGTTGCCGGAACGAATGAACGAGTTCGGCAAACGCATCCAGAAAAGCGAGGCGTATCCGGCGATTCTCGGCGCGATTGCCGGCGGCATCGCCGGCGCACTGATGGCGGCGATCATTGCCGGATTGCTCGCGCCCAAGCGGAGCGCGTCGAATCCGAGCGCGGAGCCGGCGCCGCCGGCAGCGGTCAAGGCGCGTGGCGGTTGGTCGCCGCGGGAAGTAATCGAAATAATTACGATTGGCGCGGCGCTCGCCAAGCAAGTCCGAGAATGGATTCTGGAACGGGAAAAGAAATAAGCCGGAAAAAATCAAGGGAGACCATTACGGTCTCCCTTGTTTGTGTTATCGCCGCGTGATGCGTTCCTGCCGAATTTGAAATTTAACTGCTTGCCGGCTCAACCCCAGTCGTCGGTTGGGGTGAACTAGCGCCTAGAATTTGCTGGACTTCGGGGTGATCGCGATGAAAGTATAGAAAACGCAACGTGCGCCCATCTTGCTCTTTGACTTCATCGCTCAAAATCCCGCGCTCTTTGAATTGAGTCAGCACGTGATCGACTTGCATCGGCGTCAAATTGAGATTGTAGTTGGGGGAGAGCGCGTGCGTCTTGACAAACAGAAACGTCAGGTACGGGCGACTGCGTTCTAGATATTCGATCAGCTTGATCAAACGGCGTTCAATTTCGGAAAGCTCTGCAGCAGAAAGCTGCGGGGTCAAAGTGGAACCCGCGAATGTGCGATTGTCCGGGATGGGCGCGAGCGTCGCATCGAAATGGAAGCCCGTCGGTTCAGTCGGCGCGATCGGCGTCCAATCCGCTTCGACGACCGGGTCGGCGCCATCCGCGGCGGAGATCAGATCGTTCGACACACTGCCCGGCACGCCGGCGATGATCACTTTTTTTCCAAAGCGATGCCGCGCCCGCGCGACGACGCGAATAAAATCGCTGTCGCCGGTCATGAGCATCATCGTCATCACGCCCGGTCGATCGAGCAGGCAGTCGATAATGTCCATCAGCATCGCCATATCGGCGGACGATTTATGGGCGACATCCGGACTGCGGCGCGGAATATCGCGCGGCGAGATGCCGGCGACTTCGAACTTGCGGCGAAAGATGTCCGGGTGTTCCGTGAAATCCGCGTACGCGTTCGCCAACGCGACCGGTCCGTACTTGCGCGCCTTTGCCATCAGCATTTGCGGTTCGGGCTCGCGCGCGTAATTGTTTTTCATTCCATAGCGAATGTTTTCAAAATCAATGAACAAAGCCACTTCGCCATTTTCAGACATGGGGACAACTCCTTCCTTGGTGCAGGAACGGAGCGGCGATATTGAAAATACTTTGCGTATGCGGTTGGTAAGGTGCGTTTGCGGGAGTATTGTAACTTGAATTCGGTCTGGTTGTCAATGCGGTCATTTAGCCAAGGGAGCAGGGGAGCAGGGGAGCGGGGGAGACCGCGAATTTTGCGCCCCCGCGCTCTAGAAAAAATTTCTCTAATGGCGAGACTCCTCGCGCTCGCCGCGCTCTTCCTCGCGCTCGGCGCGCCGCCGCCGATTCTCGTCACGCTCGGTCCGCAACAAACCGTGCAGACGATCAACGTGAAAATGGGCGTGCATACGCGGCTGACGGACGAAGTCGAAGAATGGAAAATAAAAAAGACGCTCGAAATGGTGCGCGCGATGAGCGCGCCGTGGATCGTGGATTATTTTCCGTGGGGCTATATCGAAGCGACCGAAGGGCAGTATGATTGGTCGCACGCGGATCAAGTGGTTGACCACGCGCAGCGGCAGGGCTTGACGATGATCGCGCGGCTGGGCTTTGTGCCGAATTGGGCGCGTCCGAAAGATTCCACGATCAATTATCTCGACGAATCGCGCTATGCGTATTTCGCGCAATTCGTGGCGGCGTTCGCGGAGCATTTCAAGGGGCGCGTGCGTTACCTCGTGATCTGGAACGAGCCGAATCTGAATTTCGAATGGGGCTATCGCGGCGTGGACGCGGCGGGTTACACAAGACTATTGCAAGCGGTTTATGCGCGCGCCAAGCAAGCGAATCCGGATATACAAATTCTCGCCGGCGCGCTCGCGCCCACGCTTGCCACACCCGGCTCGACCGACGCAATGAGCGATCTGGAATATTTGCAAAAGATGTACGATGCCGGCGCGCGCGATTATTTCGACGCGCTGTCCGCGCACGCGTACGGCTGGCAGGACAGCGCGGACGCGCCGCCCGCGCCGCAGCGTGTCAATTTCCGGCGCACCGAGTTGCTGCGTGACATCATGGTTCAGAACGGCGACGCGGCAAAAAAAATTTTGATCACCGAAGGCGGCTGGAACGATCATCCGCGCTGGACCAAAGCCGTCAGCCCCGCGCAGCGAATTGAATACACGTTGCGCGCGTACGACCTCGCGCGGCAGTGGGAGTGGCTGGACGCAATCGCGCTGTGGGCGTTTCGCTATCCGTTTCCGGCGCAGACGTATCAAGATTATTTCACGTTTGTCACGCCGGAGTTTGACGCGAAACCGATTTATTTCGAAGTGCAAAAGTATGCGCGGTAAATTCCAACTTCCAAATCCCAAATCCCAAGTTCGCGGTTTGCCCGGCTCTTTGATCTTGGCAGTCGTCTTTTGCGCGGCATTCGTTTATTCGCTCTACTTTCTATTCGCGCCCAAGCCCCCGCCAAAACCGGACGCGGTATGGACGCGCATCGTGAGCGATGGCGTTTTTCGCGTCGGCATTGATCCATCGTTTCCGCCGTTCGAATATGAAAATGGCAAAGGCAACGTGATCGGCTTTGACGCCGCGCTTGCGAATGAAATCGTCGGGCAGTGGTCGCACGAGAATGAAACGCCGATCCGCGTCGAGTACGTCTACTCCGGTTACGACGGGCTGTACGACGCGCTCAAAGCCGGAGAGTTCGATGCAATTCTCTCCGCGTTGCCGTACGATGCGCGCAAAACCGAAGACGTGCGTTTTTCGCACGCGTACTTTAACGGCGGTCCGCTCATCGTCGCGCGCATTGGCGACGAATCGATCAAAACGTATTTTGATTTGGCAAAGCGGCGCGTCGGCGTGGAACTGGGCTCGAGCGGCGATGCGTTTGCGCGGCGGTGGCAAAGGCGGTTGCAGTACGACGTGCGCTTTTATCATTCGCCGGCGGAGGCATTGCGCGCGCTCACGCGCGGCGAGGTGGACGGCGTGTTCACGGATTTTATCGCGCAGAGTGATTTCGCGAAACGCGAGGGCGGCATCAGAATCGCGAGCGCGCCGCTCGTGGATGAATTGTTTGTGATCGCGGTGCGGAAAGAAACGCCGACTTTGTTCGCGCAGATCAACGCGGTGATTGATGCGATGAAAAAAGATGGGAGGATGGGGAAAATGCAGCGGGAGTGGTTTTAGTTGCGCGTGCCAATTGAGATTTCGCAATGGCTGTGTTATAATCTTGTGCGACAGGGGGATAGTCAATGGCGACGCAACGCGAAATACTTTGGACAGTCACCGACCCGCGGGGGTTGAACATCACACTCGTAGACGATGTTTGGCATGAAATCGTTGGGAAACATCATGATATGGCACCATTCTTCGACGCGGTTCGGCTTACCGCGCAAGATCCTGAGGAAGTCTACTTTGATCCAAAATCAACTGAGAGCAGGACAACAGGTGCCAAGATCTACCGTTATTACAGAGGCGAACTGCCAAGCGGTGAAGAGGCTGGCAAAATGACGGCTGTCGTCGTCAAGGTTGTGTCGGAAGCCGGTGGTAACTCGGGGTACGTCGAAACAGCATTTGTTACTGATCGCGTCCCCAAAAGGCTGGTGCTAGAATGGAAACGATAAAAATAACTCATATCGAATATGACAATGATCCTGATTTCGATGAATTGTTTATGCGGATCAATACTAATGAGCCGCAGCCATCGTATGCTGTTCCTGTCAATGATGACACGGACGAACACTATGATGTTTATTTGGATGTCCATCCCGAGACGCATCAAGTCGTAAGTGCGTTCATATTTTACGCTCGCAATATGTTCGACGACCTCGCGCGCGCCTTTGCGAACAAAGATTTGAATCACCCCGACGTGCGCTTTTTCCTCGAAAAGAAACTGGAGTTGTACGCGGAACGGCACGCCGCGGAGATTGTCGAATCCGATTCCACAAAGACGGCGGCAGCCAAGCCCGCGCCTGCGCTTCAAACAGGGTGATGCTACCGAAACGACCCGCGCGGGTCAATACATCCGATAGAACTCTAGATGAGCAATGATCTATTTGGCGTTTAAGAATGTTGGTGCAGGAAATAGTCCTCTGCACCAATCTTCATTATAGGTGACTACAATTGCACGCTCTTTAAGGTGAGCCGATGCCGATTCCCCAAACCGCGTACGACGAAGTCGAACGTCTCGTAACGAAATTCAAATCGCTTTCCAAGCGCGAACGTGACGCATATAACGAGGACAACACGCGCAAAGATTTCGTTTTGCCGCTTTTCGGCGCGCTCGAATGGAACACGCAGGACGCGCGCGAGGTCGCCGCCGAGGAAAAAATCTCGCGCGGGTTTGTGGATTTTTCTTTCCGCCTCAACGGCATTCGCAAATTTTTGTTGGAAACGAAACGCATCGGCGAAGACCTCGACAAGCAACTGTGGTTGCAACAGGCGATTGATTACGCGTACCACAAAGGCGTGACGTGGGCGGTGCTTTCGGATTTCGAAGGGCTGAAAATTCTAAACGCCGAAGTGAAAGAAGCCGAGCCACACCAAGCGGTCTTTAAAAAATTCTCGTTCGAAGAATATTTGCCGCGTCTCGAAGAGCTGTGGCTCTTGTCGCGTTCCGCGATTATCGAGGGCGCGCTCGACCGTGAAGCGGAAAAGGTTTTCAAAAAGAGCATCAAGACGCCGATTTCGAATGTGTTGTTTGATAGTCTCAGAACATGGCGAGATGAACTCTACGAGAATCTCGTCGCATACAACAGCCGAAAACTGTACACGCCCAAGATGATCGAAGAAGCGGTGCAGCGAATTCTCGACCGCCTGATTTTCATTCGCACGGCGGAAGACCGCGAGATGGAAGGCGATACATTGGTCGCGCTCGTGCGTGAATTGCGCGACAGCAAGCGGCTCAACGATTTGATTCCTGCCCTCAATCGCCGATTCCGCGCATTGGACAAAATTTACAATAGCCAAATCTTTTCGCCGCATCTCTGCGAGGATATGGAATACGAGCCGACGACGCTCGTGAAAATTATCGAAGGGCTGTACGGCTCGCGCGCGAACGCAGTCACCTACAACTTTGCGTTCATTGACGCGGACGTGCTCGGCAGGGTGTACGAACAATATCTCGGTTACACGATTTCCGCGCACACCGAAGCGGCGAAAAAAGTAGAGCAGGCGCGCAAAACGAAACGCAAATCGCAGGGGATTTACTACACGCCGACGTTCGTGGTCAAGTACATCGTTCAGCAAACGCTCGGACGCTACCTCGAAGAACGCGGCTACGACGCAGCGCGGAAAGTGCACGTGCTTGACCCCGCGTGCGGCTCGGGCTCGTTTCTCATCGAGGCGTTTGAAGTGCTCGATCAATACTTGGCGCGCGAGAAGGGCGAAGCACGCGGCGAGTATCAGATTCAAGACGCGATGCGCCAGCGGCAAATCTTGGAAGAAAATATTTACGGCGTGGACAAGGACGAGCAAGCGGTTGAAGTGGCGCGGCTAAATCTTTTGCTCAAGGCGCTGCACATCCGCGAGAAACTGCCGATGCTGAAACACATTGCAGAGGGCGATTCGCTCATCAACGGCACGGACGCGGAACTGGAAAAATATTTTGGCGCGAAGTGGAAAGAGAAAAAGCCGCTGAGTTGGGAGCGAGAGTTTCCAAAGGTGATGGCAGACGGCGGGTTCGATGTGATTGTCGGCAATCCGCCGTATGTGCGCGCTGAAAACATGCCGCGCGATGAACGCGATTTCTACATGGATGAGAAGCATTTCGAAGTCATCTACGGAAGATTTGACATCCATATTCTGTTCTTGGAACGCGCCATCAAATTGCTCAAAGAAGGTGGTCGGCTCGGTTTTATCATTCCATATTCTTCTTTCACACAGAATTACGGCAAGTTGTCACGCAAACTTATTCTTGATTCTTGCGCGATAGAAGCAATTGTTGACCTATCTCGCTACAAAGTTTTTCAGGATGCAGAAGTTGCAACTTGCATTTTGATTCTACGCAAAGAAGAAAATGCCAATGTTCGGTTAGGCAACGCCATTCAGATAATCAGGCAAGACGATTATGCTGACGGTATCAATCATGGAAGCCGACCCACACTTGAACAGGGTCAATTCACTACTACTGTGGACAACATGTTTCGCCTTGATCTGGTTGGAGCACCAGCCGAAGTTACGAAAAAGATCGAAAACAGAAGCATCGAATTGGGGCAGATTTGCTACCTTATTACAGGTGTTGTTGCTCATGACAGCAAGACAGGCGCATCGAAAGACAGACTGATTCACGACCGCAGATCCGGAAAGAAAAGCAAATCGTACATCGAAGCGAAAGAATCCGCTGGACGATATGCTCCTCTATTTCCAAGGAAATTCATCGAATATAAGCCCGAAGAAATGCATCGCCCGAAATTTCCAGAACTCTTTGAGAATCCCAAGATTCTGATTCCCGACCTCGTGGGCATCGGTGGGCTGCGGGCAACTATTGACCTCGCGAGCACTTACACCAATCACTCCTTCAACTGTTGCGTACTCAAGGGAAATTTGGTGGGAGTCAAGGACAAGATTAGAATTTCAGATGAAGACATTGCACTTTCTCTGAATTACGATTTACAGTACATTTTGGGTATCATTAATTCAAGAATGATAACATTCTATTTCGAGACAAATCTCGGTGGCGGCTTACATGCTTCCCCTGCCAACTTGCGACGCCTCCCCATCCGCCGCATCAATTTTTCCGACGCAGCAGAAAAGAAACAGCACGACGCCATCGTCGCGCGCGTGAACGAGATGCTGGAATTGCAGAAGGAATACGCGGAGGCGGAACGCAACAAAGAAGATCGCCGGCACGCGCTCAAATCGCGCATTGAGCAAGTGGACACGGCGATTGACCGCGCCGTGTATCGGCTGTATGATTTGAGCGAAGAAGAAATTGAGATAGTAGAAGGGAAGGAGAGAAATGACTAGAACCCAAGCCACTGCCGAAATTTTCTGGACCGCATTTCGGGTCTTGCCGCCCAGGGAAAAACTTGCGGTCTTGAAGCGCATTCTCAAAGATAAAGAGTTGCGCCAGACCGTGATTGATTTGTCGGGCGTCAAAAACCCGCGCAAGGACCGCGCTCCGGCGCGGCGTAAGTATATGACGGCGCGCGAATTGCTGAATTCAGATTTGATTGGAATGTGGAAAGACCGAACCGACATCGGCGATAGCGCCGTTTTCGCTCGACAACTTCGTGAACAGGCGCAAAGGTGAGAGCGATAAGTGATTCTTCTCGATACAGACGTTATGATTGACCTACTCTGACTACTGATGACTGAAAACTGAAAACTGAAAACTGAGCTTTCTACTCATACTCCCGACTCGCCCCCTCCAACTCCAAACCGCCGTGCCGCAGCAAAATACTTTGCACGACCCCTTGCGCGGCGAAAAGCGAAATGAGCGAACTGCCGCCGTAACTCACAAACGGCAGCGGAATCCCGGTCACCGGCATCAGCCCCATATTCATCGCTAAATTGATGACGCTCTGCACGAACATGCCGGCGGCGACGCCGACCGCGATTAATTTTCCAAACGCGTTGCGCGCGAGCATCGCCGCGCGCACCAAGCGCCACAGCACGAACGCGATCAGCCCCAGCACAAACAGCGAACCCACAAATCCCAACTCTTCGCCGATCACGGAAAAAATAAAATCGGTTTGGCGAATCCGCAAGAAACGCAATTGACTTTGCGTGCCGCTGCAATAGCCCGAGCCCCACAATCCGCCCGAGCCAATCGCGATGCGCGCTTGTTGCACGTTATAGCCCGTGCCGAGCGGATCGCGCCCCGGATCGAGAAATGAAAGCACGCGTTCTTGTTGATACGGACGCAGGTTGATCCAAGCCAGCGGCGCGAGCACGACGAGCAGCGCCGCGATCATCAACACGTCGCGCGCTTTGATGCCGGCGGCGAGCGCCATCACGCCCCACGTCGCCGCGAGCACGATCGTCGTGCCGAGATCGGGCTGGAGGTAGACGAGCGCGAGCGGAATCGCGATAAAGCCAAAAGAAATCGCGAGATAGCGCCAGCGCGACATTTGCGCGGCATGATCCGCCATGTATTTGGCGAGGACGATCACCAAAAGCAATTTGCTGAGTTCAGAGGGTTGAAAAAGAAAAACGCCAAAATCGATCCAGCGTTGCGCGCCGTGCGTGATCTGCCCAATCGCAAACACGGTTGCGAGCGACGCGATCACAAAGAGCCAAATTAGCCAACGCATGGGACCCAAAATGCGAAAGTCCACGAGCGCAAACAAAAACATCGCCACGACGCCGGCGATGAGATAGAGGAATTGGCGAATGGTGGGGCTGGAAAAATCGAGCGGCTCGTTTGTGATGCACGCCGTCGCGCTGTAAATCATCGCGAGTCCGATCAGCGCGAGCGCGAGCGTTGCGCCCAAAAGCCACACATCAAAGTGCTCCAACCGATGCCGAGAAATTTGTTGCATAGTTATGAATGGTGGGTAGAAGGCAGCCGCGCTGCCTGTCTGTAAAACGCCCAGCGCGGCTGGGCTGCCACCCGGCAAGCAAAATCTAACGCGTCTTTCTTCCGCGCGCGCTGCGCGCCGCCGTGGCTTTGGCTTCGCGCGCGGCGCGCAAGCCCAGCACCGGAATATTCATCACCAGCCGATTGCCCTCCGCGCTCCGCGCGACCTCGACCTGCACGTTCGCGCGATCGATATCCACGTGATGGGATATCACCGTGATGATTTCATCCTTCAACGCGTTGAGCGTCGCCGGCGGAATGTTCATGCGGTCGTGCGCGAGCACCAATTGCAAACGCTCTTTCGCAAGGTCCGCGCTATGGGGTTGTCCGAATATGCGAGTCAAGAAACTCATAAGTCCCCCTTGGAGGACAAAAAGTGATCAGTAACCAGTAACCAGTGAACAGTGACTGATGACTGATAACTGATGACTATCTTTTCAAAAACTTGCTGACGCGATCAAATAATCCGCTCGAATCGTCGAACACCATAAACGGCACGTCCTCGCCGAGCAAACGTTGCCCGATGCGCGTGAACGCGCCGCCGGCGGGCGAGCGATCGTCGAACGCGGCGGGCTGACCTTTATTCGTGGACGTGATGATCCCTTCATCTTCCGGCACAATGCCGATCAGCTCCACCGCCAATACTTCGAGCACGTCTTTCGTGTCGAGCATATCGCCGCGTTTGACCATCGCCGGGCGCAGACGATTGATAATGAGCCGCGGCGCCGGTTTTTCTGCCGCCTCGACCAAACCGATGATGCGGTCCGCGTCGCGCACGGCGGAAACCTCCGGCGTCGTCACGATGATCACTTCATCGGCGGGCGCGATCGCGTTTTTGAAACCGACTTCGATCCCCGCCGGCGAATCGACCAAAATAAAATCGAAATCCTTTTTCAAATCCTCCACCAACTTGAGCATCTGCGCTTCTTTGACCGCCGTCTTGTCGCGCGTTTGCGCCGCCGGTAATAGGCACAAGTCCGGCAGCCGTTTGTCTTTGATCAGCGCCTGCCGCAATCGCGCGCGCCCTTCCACGACGTCCACCAAATCATAGACGATGCGATTTTCCAATCCGAGCACCACATCCAAATTGCGCAGACCGATATCCGCGTCCAAACACGCGACGCGTTTGCCGCGCCGCGCGAGCGCAACGCCGATATTCGCGGTCGCGGTCGTTTTGCCGACGCCGCCCTTGCCGGATGTGATGGTGATGACACGTCCCGCCATGCTATCCTCCTACGCCGCGTTCCACGGCTCGACGACAATCTGTCCGTCGCGTATGCGCGCAATTTCCGCCGACCACACCGGCGCGCGTTTTTCGTCCGGCGCGCGCGCGATCGAACTGCCGATGCGTAATTGCGTCGGCGCGAGATAAAGCGCACCGACCATCGCGCTCGCATCGCCGGACGCGCCGGCGTGCACGACCCCGCGCAGTTTGCCCCAGACGAGAATATCTTTTTCCGCGATCACTTCCGCGCCCGGATTCACATCGCCAATCACGACAATCGTGCCGGCGTGCCGAATCAATTGCCCGGAACGAATCGTCCGGTGGATTAATAATGCGGTCGCGTCGGTCGCCGGCGGTTCCGCTTCCGCCGGCGGCGCGGGCAAAATTTCCGGCGGAGCCGGCAACGCCGAGCGGAGTTTAATAAACGCGTCTTGCGTTTCCGCCTCGCCGATGACGGAGGTGAGCGTCATTTGGTGTTGCGCCATTAGCGCGATCAGTTCTTCGAGTTCCGTCACGCCCAACAATCGCGCGCCGGTATCCAACTGCACGCGCGCGCCGCGAAAAAAAGATTGCGCGCCGGGTCGCACCAACTGTTGCCCGAGCTCATCCATAATTTCGCGCCACGGCTGATCGCCGAGCGAAATATGAATCCCTTCGCGCGTACCTTTGAAGGAGATGGGGGTCATTGCGTCGGCACAAATTGCACGATATAGCGGCGATACGGCTGGACTTGAATCGCCAGCGCGTCCGAATCCGCCGGCGCGACCGTGCGCACGCACCAGCGTGCCGAATCCTTCCAATACACGCCTTTGAAATTGAACGCGCCGTTGCCATCCGTGATTTCGCGAAAGATTTGATTGCCGTCGCACTTGTCGGCGACGACGTGCACGCCGTTCACGCCGCGACCATTGGCGTCTACGACCGTACCGAAAATTCCCGGCAACTCACCACCCGGCACTTCGCTCAACCATTGCCCCGCGTATTTATGCGGCGCGACGCCGCGCGTGGGCGGTTGGCGCACGGTGACCGGCGGCGCGATCGGTTGCGGCAGCGCGGCAAGCGGCGCGGTGCTCGGCAGGCGAAAGTACGCGCGCAAAATATCCGCCGCGACCGGTCCCGCAACTTCGGAACCTTCGCCGCCGCCGGCGACAAATACCGTCACGACGATTTGTGGATTCTCGTACGGCGCGAACGCGGTGAACCACGCATGCGTGGGCAGATGTCCGTTGATTTTGGGACCGTAATATTCCGCCGTGCCGGTTTTCGCGGCGACATTCACGTCCGCGAGATTCACGCGCTCGGCGGTGCCGCGCGTTGCCGCGAGCCGCATGCCTTCGCGCACGATCGCGAGCGCCGACGCGTCGACCGGAATCTCGCGGATGAGTTCGGGATCGATTTTCCGGACGAGCGCGCCGTTCGCGTCCGTCACCGCGAGCGCGAGTTGCGGCTTCCATAATTTGCCGCCATTTGCAACGACTTCGGTGTACTGCGCGACCTGAAGCGGCGTTGCCAACACATAGCCCTGACCGATTGCCATGTTGTATGTGTCGCCGGTCGTCCAAATGTCGCCAATCGTTTTGCGTTTCCAATCCGAATCCGGCACCAGTCCTTTCGCTTCGCCGCTCAAGTCAATGCCGGTCGTTTCGCCGAGTCCAAACCAGCGCGCGTACTGCGCTAACTTTTCTACGCCCAAGCCCGTATCGAAATCGGTATAGCCGCCGGCGAGTTTATAGAAAAATACGTCCGACGAAAATAGCAGCCCTTCGCGAATATTCAGCGCGCCAAAGCCGGGCTTGTACCAGTCGTAAAAGGGTTGATCGAGCGCGCGGTCGTCGGGAAAATATTTGTTGGGAATGAGAATAATGCCGGGCGTACTAATGCGCGTGTCGGGATTGATCGTTTTTTCTTGGAGCGCGGCTGTCGCCGGGATCAGCTTGAAGGTGGAGCCGGGCGGATATTGTCCCGTGATCGCGAGATTCACCAACGGATGCGCGGGGTCTTGCGCGAGCGCAGTGTAATCGTCCATCGAAATGCCGGTCGCGAATAAATTGTTATCGTAACTGGGGAGGGAAACGAGCGCGAGAATTTCGCCGTTGCGCGGATCGAGCGCGATCGCGACGCCTTGCTTGGCGCGCACGCCGCGCATCGCGCGCGTGAGAATATTTTCGACCGCATCTTGAAATTCGGAATCAAGCGTGAGAATGAGGTTATTCCCGAGCGTCGGATCCTCTTCGCCGAGGCGCGCGACCTCGCGCCCGGCGACGTCCACGGAAACGTAGCGTGTTCCTTTTTTGCCGCGCAGATCGCGTTCAAACGCGTACTCCAAGCCGGTCAGTCCCACCGGGTCGTCCGGCGCGTAGCCAACCTCTTTATACTCGTCAAACAATTCGCGCGGAATGTGTCCCACGTAACCGAGAATGTGCGAAAACAGCGCGCCGGTTGTGTATTCGCGCACCGGCGCCAAACCAACGCGCACCCCCGGAAAATCGAGGTGCTTTTCCTCCAGAAAAAAAGCAATGTCGCGCGGCACGTTGGTTTTGATGAGAATCGGCGTGAACGGATCGCTGTAGCCGGTTTTCACGAGATCGCGCAACCCCAGTTTGCGTTGCGGACGCGCGACGTCGCGATCGAGATCGGCGGGCAACCTGCCCATCACGTCGAGACTTTTGTTTTCGATGAGCGTCGCGAGCGGCAGATCGAGCAGGCGCGCCAGCGTTTGCAAAACGCGCTCAAGATCGAAATCGCCGTCGGGCAAATCGGCGGGTGTAATCGAGACATTGAACGCCGGCACATTGCGCGTGAGAATGCGCCCGCCGCGATCATAAATGATGCCGCGCAGCGCATCCGTTTCGATCAGCCGAAAACGGTTTTGATCGGCGACCCCGCGATAGTATTCGCCTTGCACCAATTGAAGTTGCGCCAGTTGAAACGCGAGGACGACAAACGCGGCGACAATGCCCAGCCGAAACAGCCGAAAATTGCTGCGCGGTTTTTCCTGTTCCGCGACCACACGCCGCGTCAGCGAATATTCCTGCTCCAAATCATTCACGGGAGAAATTATACTCTAGATTAGAGCGAATCGCAATGAGTTGGGCTGATTCAAGCGCGGCTGCTGCAAAGTCAGATCGGGCGACTAGAAGTCGCGGCAACAAGGGCACAAAGCCTGCCTTCGCAGGCTCGCCAGTCGTTACCGCGATTTCAATCGCCTGTCAAGAGTTTCTGCTTTCACCCGCGCGGTTCAAATCTTTCCGCCAGCCATTGCAGAGGAAAGTACGCGATCCAAAACGCGAGCGTGTTCAGGATCGCGGTGGGTAAAGTGAGCGAGAGCAAATATTCGTTCCAATCCACCGCGCGGTTGAACAGCGCGAGGATCGTCAAGATCATCAAATGCTCGACGAGCGTGGCGATCAGGATCGCGCTGGGGACGAGCAGCAAATTGCCGCGCAAGGATTCGACGAATTCGAGCGCGGTGAGCGCGCCGATGAGCGTGAGCGCGAGCGTCAGCGTTCCAAACGGCAAGCCGGAAATCAGATCGAGAAAGAGTCCGGCGATCAAGCCCCACACAAACGCATCGCCGCGCCGCGTCGTCAGCCCGCGCGCCACGACGACCATCAGCGCGAGGTCGAAACGATAGCCAGCGATGGAAATGAACGGCAGGAGCGTGGATTGAGTGATCGCGATGAACGCGAGCAGGGGAATGAGAAGCCAGAGGGACATTGGAAAGTCAAAAGTGGAAAGCGAAAAGCAAAAAGCCGGGAGAAAAAAGAAAAAAGTTAAAGTGACTCAGTCCATCACAATTTCATAAAGGGGGAGCGCTCTCTAGCGCGTTTTCGCCCGAAAA
>JACQGS010000253.1 GCA_016199405.1 Chloroflexota bacterium
GCAAAATTCAATTGATGTTTCGCAAGGATCAGGTCGGCGAAGACAATTACGCGGTGTTGCTCAAAGAGTACGATCTCGGCGATTACCTTGGCGCGGAAGGCAATTTATTTCGCACGAAAACCGGCGAGATCACGTTGCAAGTGGCGCGCTTTCAACTCCTCGCAAAAACGCTTTCGCCGATGCCGGAGAAATGGCACGGGCTGAAAGATGTCGAGACGCGCTATCGCCAACGCTATTTGGATTTGCTTTCGAATGAAACCGCGCGCAACGCGTTCGTCACACGCGCGCGCGTCGTCACCGCGATGCGAAAATATTTGGACGAGCGCGGCTTCCTCGAAGTCGAAACGCCGACGCTGCAGCCGGTGTACGGCGGGGCAGCGGCGCAGCCATTCGTGACGCATCACAACGAACTCGATCGCGATCTGTATTTGCGGATCGCGACCGAATTGTATTTGAAACGGCTGCTCGTCGGCGGCTACGAGCGCGTGTACGAAATCGGCAAGAATTTCCGGAACGAAGGCGTTAGCTTCAAGCACAATCCGGAATTTACAATGATGGAATGCTATCAAGCATACGCGGATTATACGACGATGATGACGCTCGTCGAAGAAATGTTCGCCGTGTGCGCGCTCGCCGCAATTGGCTCGCTCAAATTTACATATCAGGGCAACGAAATTGATTTGACGCCGCCGTGGAAACGCTTGCCGATTCGCGATGCAATTCTGCAAGAGACGAAAATAGATATATTTCAATCGCCCGACCTCAAATCGCTTCGCGCGCGCGTGGATGATTTGAAACTCAAAGTGGAACCGCAACCGACATGGGGGAAAACGGTGGACGAATTGTTCAGCGCGTTCGCCGAACCAAAGTTGATTCAGCCGACGTTCGTGATGGATCACCCAGAAGAGATTTCGCCATTTGCCAAGAGAAAACCGGACGCGGAAGGCATCGTGGAGCGGTTCGAGCCGTACATCGGTGGGTTTGAAGTCGGCAACGCGTTTACCGAGCTGAATGATCCGGTCGATCAGTACGAAAGATTTTTGGCGCAGGCGCAACAGCGCGCGGCGGGTGATGTGGAAGCGCATCCGATTGATTTGGATTTCATTCAAGCGATGATGCACGGCATGCCGCCGACCGGCGGACTGGGCATCGGCGTGGATCGTATGGTGATGCTCTTCACCGATCAGCCGAGCATTCGCGATGTGATTCTGTTTCCGCAACTAAGAACGTGACGAGTGTCGTGTGACGGGTGACGAGGACAAAAGATACCCATCTTCGAACAAGGAGGTTCGATGGCAAGCCCAAATGACCGTCTTGAAGGATTCGGCATATACCAGATTGCTCGCCAACTGTTTGACGAGTTTTGGTCTGATTCAGAGATTCTTGGGAAGGATTATCGCGGTAGGGAGTTGGTCAAGCAACTAATCCGAAGTCTTGACTCGATCTGCGCCAACATCGAAGAAGGCTACGGGCGCGGCTTTAGCAAAGAGTTGCCTCAGCATCTCAAAATTGCGCGAGGCGAGGCGCGGGAAAGCAAGGGACGCTATGAACGCTGCCATCATTTGCTTCCGCCTGAATTGATTGCAAAGCGCATTGGAACACTCGACCACATTATTGGCGGATTGACCAATACAATCAACACGATTGAAAAAGGGCAAAGAGGACGCGAGTGAAAAAGACCTCGTCACTCGCCACCCGTCACTTTAACCTCTTATGAAAGCAGTCGTATTTCACAAACGCGGCGGTCTTGAAAATCTAAAATATGAAGACGTCCAGACTCCGGACATTGGACCAAACGACGTTCTGGTGAAAATGCGCGCGTGCGGTTTGAATCATCTCGATATCTTCACGCGCGAGGGATCGCACGGCGTCCACGCGCCGCTGCCGCATATCGGCGGGCTGGAAGTCGCGGGCGAGATCGCGCAAATTGGAAACACGGTGAAGGATTGGCGCGTCGGCGAGCGCGTGCTGATCGGACCGGCGATTGTATGCGGCGAATGTGAGTATTGTTTGAGCGGCTACGACAACATTTGTCCGCGCCGACAAGTGATTGGCGTAAATGTAGACGGCGGCTTCGCGGAATATATTCGCGTGCCCGCGAAAATCTTGTTGCGCATTCCGGATTCGCTTTCGTTTGTCGACGCGGCGGCATCGCTCACCGCGTTTGGAACGGCATGGCATATGCTCGTGACGCGCGCCCAGTTGAAAAAGGACGAATGGGTTTTGATTCTCGCGGCGGGTTCGAGCATCGGCGTCGCCGCGATTCAGATCGCGAAAGAATTGGGTGCGCGCGTGATTGCAACGGCAAGCACGGAAGAAAAATTGGCGAAAGCCAAAGAGTTGGGCGCGGATTTTGGCGTGAATTATGCCGCGCGGAATTTTCAACATGCGGTGATGCAGATCACGCAAAATCGCGGCGTGGATGTCGTGTTCGAGCATGTTGGCACGACGACATGGGAGAAAAGCATTGCGTCGCTCAGACCCACGGGAAGATTAGTCACGTGTGGAAGCACAACGGGGCGTTGGGGCAAGACGGACATTTGGAGCGTCTTCTACAAGCACATTTCGATTCTCGGCTCGTTCGCGGCGAACAGCGGTGAGATTCGCGCGGTGTTTGAATTTGTCGCGCAAAAAAAATTTCGTCCGATCATTGACCGGACGTTTCCGCTTGCCGAAACTGCGGACGCGCAAAAATATTTGATGGAACGAAAACAGTTTGGGAAGGTGTTGGTCGTGGATTAGATTAGCCACACTCTCGCCTCTCCCGCTACTCTATTTTTCCCTGCAACGCCTTCCTCGCCGCCGGCAACGCGCGCCGCGCCCACTCCCCGTACATTTTGCCGGACGGATGCAAACCGTCGCTCGCGATCAGCGCGGCATCGCTTGCCGCGCCGCGCGATCCCGGCGTAATGTCTACGTACAGCGCGCCGGCGCGCGATGTTTCCTCACGATTGACCGCGTTGAACGCGTCGATCTCCGCCGCGATTTTCGCGCGGTCGCGTCCCGCCGCGAACGGCGTCACGCCCCAATCCGGAATCGAAAGCACGATCACGCGCGCGGGTCTGCCGCCGGCAAAAGCAATCGCGCGTTGCAAGAGCGCGGCAAATTCTTGGCGGTAATTCGCGAGATCGCGCCCGCGATATTGATTGTTCACGCCGATGAGGAGCGAGACGAGATCGTACGCGCCTTGCGGCTTGGCGCGGTCAATCGCGGCGTTCAGTTCATCGGTCGTCCAGCCGGTCGTCGCAATGATTTGCGGATCGTCGAGCGCGCTGCCGTTCTCGCGCAACATCCGCGCGAGTTGCGCGCACCAGCGTTCCGGCGCGGCGACGCTTTCGCCGATCGTGTACGAATCGCCTAACGCGAGAAAGCGCATTGGAGTTGCCTCTGCTGTGTTCTTGAGGATCGAAGTCGCGTTGCTCGTTGGGGGTTGTGAACAAGCAACGAAGAAGATGAGAAAAAATAGTTTGATTGCGACAGACATGCCGAGAAGATTTCGGAGCGGCTTAACCGGATATGTCAGTCACACTGGCTAAACCATCAAGCAATACACGCAATTTGTTCAGAACGTTTCGTCCCAAGACAATTTCTTCGCCC
>JACQGS010000254.1 GCA_016199405.1 Chloroflexota bacterium
TGCGCCGGTTTGCGTCGACCAAAGTGGTTGAGTGCCCAAATCGGGCAAGGGTGGACGCGGCTGGGAAGAAAAGTAAAAAATCGCGATCATCCAAACAATGGCAGGAATAAATTTCAAGAAACGGGCGCTCATGGTCAATTGTAAAAGCACATCCCACTGGAGACCGACATCGGGAACAGTGTAACCTAAATAGACGCCAAGTCAAGAAACCAACGCTTGCCGATCGCGCCATTTAGCGTTGACAAACTCACGAATGCGTTCTTTGAAATGCGGCTGGCTAAACTTTTCGGCGTGGGCGCGCAAAATCGACGAATCAAACTGCGAGATGTCGGCGGTCGCGACAATTTCGGCTAATGCCGCGGGAGTTTGCTCGCGAAAAAAGTTACCGGTTACATTCTCGATCACGGTGTCGAGCGCGCCGCTGGCGGCATACGCGATCACGGGTCTGCCGCTGGCATTCGCTTCGAGCGGCGTAATACCGAAATCCTCTTCGCCCGGGAAAATCAGCGCGCGCGCGCGCGCGTACAGCCACGCCAGTTCGGCTTGAGACACATGCCCCAGAAATTCGATGTTCGCCTGCGCGATGCCGCGCAGGCGCGCTTCATCTACGCCCGCCCCCACAATTTTCAGCGGCAACTTCAATTGATTGAACGCGTGCACCGCAATATCAATCCGTTTGTACGGCGCGAGGCGCGACACGACCAAATAGTAATCGCCGATTTCAGGGCTGGGGGAAAAATGGGCGACATCCACCGGCGGCGGAATGATCGTCGAATCGCACTGATAATCTTCTTTGATTCGTCGCGCGGTGGCTTGCGAGTTGCTGATGAAATGATCGACGCGCTGCGCGGCGGCATGATCCCATTTTTTTTGCGCGCGCACAACCGCGCGGAGAAATAAGCGCGTGAGCGCATTCGTTTCTTGTTGCGCGATATATTCGTCGAACCGCCAAATAAAGCGCGTCGGGGTATGGCAATAACAAATGTGCGGCGCGCCGCGCGGCACGATCACGCCTTTCGCGAACGCGGACGCGCTGCTGAGGATCACATCGAAGCCGGAGAAATCGAAGCGTTCGAACGCGCGCGGATAGAACGGCAAAAGAAATTTATAGTTCGATTTGCGCACCGGCAAGCGTTGCAGAAACGACGGCCGCACATCGAGCGCGCGAAAATCAGAGAAGGTCGTGCGCGGATCGAAGACGGAGGTAAAGATCGGCGCGTCCGGAAATAATTCATGCAAAGCCAGCACGACGCGCTCGCCGCCGCCGGAATCAACCAAATAATCGTGGACAATCGCGACTCGCATTCGTTTTCCGGCTCAGGGCTGAACGCTTTGATACACGCGCCATTGCCCCTGCGCAAAGACGCGCGACCAACCGGGCTGATTCAATTCCTCGTTTTGCGTCACGAGAAAAGTTGCGCGCCCGGTTTGCGCTTGCCAGCGCGCGATCTCGTCCCATTGGCGTTTGCTCAACACTTCTTGTTTGAAGACGACGCTCGGATCATTCACCGGTTCCGTCACTGGCAGCGGCGTGAGCGATCCTTCGCGCCACGTGATGTACTCAAGCCAAGTTGGATTTTCCAGAATCATCGCGTTCGCCGGCGTGTTGGCATTGATCCATTGATACATCGCCATCTCATCCGGTTTCACGACGACCCAGCATTGGCTCTGCATTTGCATGCCGGCAACGCCGATGGCAAGCGCCGCCGCGCCGATGCCGACAAAAAATCTTCCGCGCGTGGCAAACCGCGTCTGCAGAAACCGCGCGGCGCGCTCCAGTGTCCAACCGGCGGCAAGCGCGAGCGGGTACACGGCATCGGTCAAGAAATTATCCGGTGTAAAAACGGTGAGCGCCGTGCCGGTCAGAATTTTCGTGATCAGCCGGTAGCCGTACTCGAGGAAAAAGAAAATGCCAATCAAGACCGCCGTCCACGCGCCCCACATCGTCAGCCGCGCATCGCGCGTGCGCGACCATTCGCGCGTGAGCGCGAGGATGCCGGGAATCGCGAGCAGGGTGAACATTGCGCCGAGTTCGGTCGGAATTTCCCACGGGCGAATCATATAAAACCAAAAGCCGCCCAGCAGCGTGTTGCCGATCGTCGGCGCGCGCAAAATGTACGGCACGAGCCAGAACGATGCGAGTAACGCGGAGCCGATCAGCGCGATCCAGATTCGCCGCGTCTCGCCGGGTGGTTTGAAAAGCCATTGCGCTAGCGTCATCGCGCCGACGATGCTCGCCAAAACGAGGATCGTATGGTGATGCGATAAATAGATGCCTGCCCACGCGAGCGCAGCAAAAACAAGCGCCGCGCGATTTTTCGCGGCAAACAGAAATGCGAAGCCAGTCAACAACAATGTCATCCCGGCTTCATTCGGCAAGCCGCCCCAACGATAATAATCGAGACTGCCTAAATTCGCAGTGAACGCGTACGCAAACGCCGACCATAACGCGACGCTTTCGCGTTGAAAAATTGCTTTGGCGATCACGTAAATCAGCGCCGTGCTCACGCACGCGAGCGCGACCATCGTCAACGCAAACGCGCGGTGCAACGGGATGCCAGCGAGTTGGCTGACCATTGCGACGAGCAGATGCGCGCCGGTCGTATAGTTCACCACGATATTTTCGAACGGCGTCCAATCGACCGGCAGATGCCCGGTCAAGAGAATTTTGTTGGCAAGGATGAGATGAAAAACCGAATCGCTGCCCGAAGGATAAGCGGAACAGGTCAGGGGATAAAGCCGGACGAGACCCGCGCCGGCGACAATCGCGATCAGCCAAAAATTTTCTTTGGCGCGGGTTGAATCGAAAACCGCTTTCCTATTTTTCCATTGCGCGAGAAAATAAATACTCGCGACGACTGCGCCGGTCGCAAGAACTGCAACGGCAACGACCACATGGATGTACGTCAGCACGAAGCCGGCGAAGATCGCGAACGCGACGCCGCTCGCGCTCGCCAAAATAAAACGCGCGCGCGCGTCTATATCGCGCAGCCAATGCCATGCCAGCGCAAAGCCGGGCAGGATGAGGAAAATGAAGGCGGCGCTAAATCGAAAAAATTCCAACATGTTGCAAGTGGATTATACTAGAAAAGCATATCCACCAAAAAGCGAGACCCGCGTGGGTCTCGCTTTTTCTTCAACCGCTTGTCTCAGTCCATCACAATTTCATAAAGGGGGAGCGCTCTCTAGCGCGTTTTCGCCCGAAAA
>JACQGS010000260.1 GCA_016199405.1 Chloroflexota bacterium
CGTTCGTTCACAAGATGCACGAAGACTGTGTAGTCTTCATCTAACTTTCCAGCAGCGCGCCAATCTAAAACTAGAATCAGCGGCTCACCGCGGGCGGCTCTTGCCTTGGGTACTTTCAGACCCTCAAGCTGGATCGGCGCGGCGAAACGGACTGGCAATTCTGGCGCGGCGCGCAACGCGTCTGCGCGTTCAACCGCGATCTCAATGGGCTTGCCAGTTGAATCGAAATAGTAAAGGTACGCGTTTGCAAAATCATTCCAGCGTGCCGGCTGATTGTCGTCCACGCCTTCCACTTTCATGCCTTTGCCGTACTGCAACAGAAACATCACGGAAAGATCATATAACGGCGTCACCGGCGATTCCAGAAAATAAATGTACGTGTTTGGCGGAAAGGTCGGATGCGCGCGCAAAATATCGCGGAACGGTACCCGCCGTTGCCGCGCGATCTCGCCCCATTCGGTCACCTGCGCGTCAACTCCAATTGCATTGCTCAACACGATCCACGCGATCATTGCCGACGCGAGCACTTGAACGGCAACGCGCGGCTTGAGCGTCACGACGCGATCCGCGACCGCCGCAAACAAAATCGCGAATGCCATGCTCGCGGTGTAAGTATAGCGCGGCTCGAACCATGTGGATTGAAAGCCAATCGTCGGCAACAGTTGGAGCGGCGCGAGACAAGCCAGAAATGCGACGCGCTCATCGCGTTGGCGCACCATCCACACGGCAAGCCCCACCACGACAACTGCCAGCCAAAAATAATTGAAAGGGGTGGGCAATTCGATCGGCGACGCGCTCCATGCCAACGCGTTGAATAGATTCGTCAGCATATGCGCGCCGATGCCATAGCCCGCGACATTTACCCACACGCCATTTTGCTGAATGCTCAACTCGATCAGGAGATATGGCAAAATCGCCAACGCGAACGGAGCGTAGCGCAGAATGAGCGCGCGGAAATAAATCGCGCGGCGCACCAGCAGGCGATCGACCAAGAAAAAAACCGCCGGGATGGTGATGCTCGCTTCTTTCGTGATTAGCGCGAGCGCAAAGCCGGTGAACGCGAAGACATAATCGCGCCGCTTTTCGCGTTCAAGAAAATTTATCCAAAACCATAATGCAATTAATCCGAAGAACACAGACAGCGGGTCCGGGACCGATATCCAATATACCGCTTTGCTATAGACTGGCAAGCCGACATAGATGAGAGACGCCAGCAAGGCGAGGCGCGCCTTGAATGTGAATCGCCGAATCAATGCAAGGAGCAGCAAGCCGTTTGCGAGATGGAGGACGACGTGCGCCCAATGATGCGCGGCGGTGCTCGCGCCCCAAAACGCGTAGACGATCCAGTACAACATTCCAAACAGCGGGCGATACCAACCGGATTGCAGCCGCGGATCGAAATATAGCGCCAAATAATCATTCGCATTCAGCCGCGCGACTTGATCCAGATAATACCAATCGTTATTCACAAAGCCGATGCGCGACGCAGTGAAATACGATACAATGCCGACGGTGGCAATCGCCAGAATACTTGCGAGCAGCCATTGGTTTTTCAATTTCATTTGCGAAACCCGGCAATGCCAATCACCAAACACAAGATGAGACTCGCCGCGCTGATTGCCGCGCCAATCGCGAACGACGCGGGACGATATTCAAATACTACTTCATGCTCGCCCGGCTCAAGCGCCACCGCGCGGAAAATATAATCCGCCCGATAGATCGGCGCGGGTTTCCCGTCCACGGTCGCTTCCCAGCCCGGATACCATGAATCTGCGAGAATCAAATAGCCGGGCTGATCAGTTTCTACGCGGAGAGTAACATGCTCAGGTTCGTATTCCGTAATCGTCACTTCATTTGTGGTGCTAGGCAAGCCATCCATTGCTTCGCCTTCATTCAGCAGAACAAGTCGAGTTGGATCGAAATCACCCTGTCTCATCCGCGCAAGCGCCCGATCGTCAGCCACGATCTCGGCGCGATGCGCCAGAAACGCGCGCGGGAACGCGTTGCGATTCTCCCACATTGCCGCCGTATGGCTGCGGAAGACGAGTGTGAGATCATTGCGATTCAATAACTCCGCCAACGATATCGCGCGGCTCTCTTCGTCAATGAACACGACGCGTTCAATCATAAACCCCGCACCGGGCAAATTCGGTTCCACGCGCACGCCAACGATATTCTCGGGATTCGCAAGGGGGAGGCGGGCAATGTATTTGTGCCCCTGAAACTCCCGTCCAAGTGAACTCAAAAATGCCGGAAACGCCACAGAGTCATCCGGTTGGTCGTGCGCGACTTTCCCTGTAGTCAAAAGTGCGTCATACGCCCAATCCGCAGTCTCGACGCCCACGCGAAGCGGAAACGTTTGCGTGCGGCTGTCTTGAAATGTCAACTCAATTGCGCCAGCGCGAAAACCATTTGGACGATCGGCAGTTTGATCGGTGTAGGAAATGATTTCGATCTGTGTGGCGCGCGTCGGTGGAATTGCCGCGCCCTCGCTCAAAAGATCAAGCGATAATCCCCACGCGGGTGCGGTTTCGTCAAGCGGCGACGCCGCGTTCGCCGTCATCTCTACCGGCAGGAGGTAATAGCGGATGTTCAGCAAATTGAAGAGCGTGCGATTGAGCGTGGCGAAATAGTCTTCGTTTCGCTGTAGGGAGAGTGGCGTGTACGCCTTGATCCCCTGCTTGCCATACGCCAGCGAGAGGTTGGGCCACAGCGCGGCGCGCGTTGCCGCGGGCGTTGCAGAATCAAAACGATCGGTAAAAACACGGTAGATCGTTTGTGAGGAATCCATCGCCCGCACCGTTCGGGGAGTCTGATCCCAAAGCGCCGCGCCCGTCGCGGCAAGAGTTGCACGCAATGGAAAAATATACGCGAACAAATCGAGTATGACGATCGCGATGAACGTCACGCGCAGGAACGAACGTGTGAGTATCCTGCGCCATGCTAACCAAACCAAACCGCCTACTGAAATTGCCAATAAGAATGGAAGCGCGCGCCACGCCTGCAACCAAAACTCGGTCGGCAATGCATCGCCCACTATGATCAGCGCGAGAAAACCCAACGCGCCAATCAACCAATGAAATGTCCATGTGCCTCGCGAGTTGCGCGCGCGATTCTGTAATTCTTCGAACCCCACTGCCGCGAGATACGCGAACGCAAAGGTGAACAGAAGCAAGTAGCGTGCTGGAAAGCGGAAAAGATTAAGCACAGGCACTTTGAAGAGCAAGGGATACAGTGGGTTATTGCCGCCGAGCGCCAGTCCAAGTCCCAGTAGTCCAAATAGAAAAAATGCCCAGGTGTGGGCGTCGCGGCGCAATAAGGGCGCGAGGAATCCTAGAACCAACGGAGCGATTCCAAGGTAAACTCGCCGTTCCAAACTCAACAAGTCCAATTCGGTCCATTCGCTAAAGGGTGCAAGGAGTTGAGTGAGGTTAGCCAACGAAAGCGAATCGAAGAGAAAAAAACTCTTGTCCGCTAGCCCGACTCGCAAAGAATGCTGGATCAACTCCCCCGTCGGAAGCAATTGTACGGCGGCAATTGCGACACCCAAGCCAATCGCTGCGAGATTGAACAACGCGATGCGGACTGAGCTTTTTGCGCGCCTCGATTTGCCTGCGTCCGTCCACACGACTGCGCCGAATATTGCCCAACATGTGACACCAATGAGGTTGATCAACGCCATCTGTGGCGAACCGCCCAGAATACTGCACGCAAGTCCCGCAGCCAAAAGCGCGAACCAACATGCGGCATCGCGCCTGAATGGGTCAAGCGCGCGAGTAAACTGGAATTGCAGAACCATTAGCCAAGGTAGCCACGCCGAAACGCTCAAGATCGCCGCGTGTGGGATGTGCCCGATCAGAAACCCGTTGAACGCAAAGACGAATCCTGCGAGCCACGCGCTCGTGACCCGCAATCCGAGTGCGCGCGCGAGCGCGTACATTCCGATCGCACCCCACGCGAGATGAATGAGCACGCCGAGTGACAACGCGGTGAGCGCGGGCAAAAAACGATACAACAAAAGATTCAGTGGATATAGCGCAGCGACCTGCCCTTCGGCGAGGAGAGGGAACCCCGCTTCGATGCCGGGCGTCCATAGCGGCAAATGTCCTTCAGCAAGCGCGCGCGCGAGTTCAGCGCGAAAAGGGAACATCAAATAGACCATATCGGTCGCTTCGAAGACCTCACCCCCCAAAGTGACAGCATAGAAGAATGTGAAAGGCAAAAGCGCCAGACTGCCGATTGCCAAGGTTTCACGGGCACGCCAAAATCGTGACGGTATTATTCCAGCAAACATCGTGGTTTTCCTATGGTTACATTTTCTTACATCAAATGAAATGTTCTCCACACAATCAAGCCCAACCCAACGACACAACACACCGAAATCGCTGCGCCAATCGCGAATGACGCGGGGTGATATTCAAATACTACTTCATGCTCGCCCGCCTCCAGCGCCACCGCGCGGAAAATATAATCCGCGCGATGGATCGGCGCGGGTTTGCCGTCCATGGTCGCTTCCCAGCCCGGATACCACGAATCCGCGAGAATCAAGTATCCGCGCGATTCTGCGTTCACGTTCAGCACCACGCGCTCGTGCTTGTCCGCGACGACTTGGACCGCGTCGCGCGCGTTCGCCACTCCGTCAAGCGATGCGCCATCGCTCAAAAGCGCGACGCGGCGCGCATTGAAATCTAATCTCTGCATGCGCGTCAGCATCGCCGCGTCGTTGGCAATTTCCGCGTTGTGGACGACGAATGCGCGCGGCAGCACCGTCAAATTCTCCCACATCGCGACGGTGTGACTGCGAAAAGCCAGCGCGAACTCGCTCAAGCCCACGAGCGTCGCAACCGATTGCGACTTGCCGGTCTCATCAATCAAAATGATGCGCTCGATCGTCAAGCCCGCGCCGGGCAAATTCGAAGTCGCGCGGATCGATTTAATCGTCACTGCGTTTGCGCCCACCCCATAACGCGCGACGTACCGTCTGCCCTGAAACTCGCGGCTGACCGAGCTCAAGAAAGCCGGAAACACGAGCGTCGTCGCAGGTTTATCATGCTTCACCGGCGATTTGAGTGCCAAGCCATCGTACGCCCAATCGGCTGTTTCAATCCCCAAACGAAGTGGTAACTTGAGGGAACTGCCGCTATCCAATCCCAATTCAATTTCGCCCGCCGGAAAACCGTTTTCCAAATTGGCAGTATCATCCGTGTACGAAATCACTTCGACCTGCGCCGCGCGTGTGGGAGGAATTGCAAGCGTTCGGGATAGCAAATCGAGGTTCAGCGCGTACGATGGCTCGGACGCGGGAAGCAATTTCATTCCCAGAAAAACCGGATCGGCGGGCGGCTCAATGGGAACCAGATAATAGC
>JACQGS010000266.1 GCA_016199405.1 Chloroflexota bacterium
CCCGAAAAGCGGCGTTAGAGAACGCCTGCCCCTTCAAAAATGACACCTGACTGGATATCTGCAGCCAAACTGAATCAACTCTCGCTTCTCCGATAAGGGCAAACGCGTCGAAAGACGCGGACGCAAAGCTACGGGTCTACGGTAAGGGTGTTTCACTGAAAGTGCTTTCAGCATGAAACGCCCCCACTATGACCGCCGAGCCACCGAAGAGAGCGCCCAGCAAACGGGTCTCTACCTGTTTCTGCCGGCTGCTCCGGAGAAACAGGTTTTTTGTTTGGCGTGCGCCAAAGGAGACCCGCTATGTATTCCAGAGCCCTTTTACTTTTCGCGCTTTTGCTCGTCGCAATCGCTGCCGTGACGTTGGCTCTTTTTCCGACGCCGACCGCGCGCGCACAGCCGATCGTCGCGGTCAAAGCCACCGGCATTCGCTGGCTGACGATCGATCGCGCCGGCAATTTGCTGGCGAATCTCAGTAACCTCGCGCCGGGCGATTCGTTCATTGGCAAGTGGACGGTGACGAACGAAAATAATTTCGACGTGCGCTATGCGTTTGCAACCGACTCGACCAATGCAGACGGCAAAAATCTCGCCGCGCAAATTCAAATCGAGGTGCGGCTGTACGGCAATGGCTGTGACGCGTTCGACGGGGCGTTGCTTTATCGCGGCGCGCTCGCCTCCGCGAATTTTGGCGATGCGAACGATGGCGGGCAACTCGGCGATCGGGTTCTGCGCGCGCAGAGTAATGAGATGCTGTGCCTCCGCGCGACGCTGCCACTCGATACGCCCAACGCGTTTCAAGGCGCGACGACCACTGCGACGTTCATCGTGAGCGCGGAGGCAATCGAATGAAATGGCGATAAAAAAAAGACCTGACCGGTTTTTAGAAACCGGTCAGGTCTTGATAAGGGCGAGGCATTTGCTGTATCAAGATTCTTTGTGAACTTGATTGGCTTATGCCAAACGAAATTTCGAAAAGCACAAGAGCGGGCAAATGCCTCGCCCCTACGATTTCACCGATGCCGCCTTCTCTCTCAACTGCTCCACCACCTCCGGCGGCACGAACACCTGCCCCAGTCCGCCCATATGCCCCATTTTGTTCAAGCCGTGAAAATCGGATCCGCCGGTCGCGATCAAACCATGCTGCTTGGCAAGTTGCAAATGTTTGTTCCGTAATTCCTCAGCGTACATCCCATAGTACACTTCCAGCCCCAACATCCCGGCTTGCGTCAACGGCGAGACCCAATTCGTCACCTCGCGCGGGTGCGCGAGCACCGGCACGCCGCCGGCTTTGAGAATCAGCGTGACTGCATCTTCGGGCGTAATTTTGAATCGCTCGACGTACGCCGGTGCGTTGCGTCCCAGAAATTTTTCAAACGCCTCGTTCAAGTTCGCGATATGCCCGGCTTCCAGCAATGCTTGCGCGACGTGTGGTCGTCCAATCGATCCATCACCGGCGATTTCTTGCACGCGCGCAAACGAAATCGGCGCGCCGAGTTGCGTCAGCTTCTCCACCATCTTTTCCGCGCGACCGACGCGACCGTCGCGGAATTTTTCCAGCATCGCCAAGAAATGCGCGTCATGCCAATCCACAAAATAGCCCAGCACATGCACTTCGGCAGATTCGACGTCCGCGGAAAGTTCAACGCCCGGAATGACTTGAAGCCGCGTGCCGCGCGCGGCATCTTGCGCCGCCGCGATGCCGGCAATCGAATCGTGATCCGTCAGCGCAATCACGTCGAGGTCGCGTTCGAGCGCGAGCCGCACCAATTCGCGCGGCGCGTGCTCGCCGTCGGACGCGGTGGAATGCGTGTGCAAATCCACACGTCGAGTTGCGTAATTTGTTTGGGTCATGAGAAATTATCTGCGCGACGTCGCGCGCGGTTATGGTTTACGCCGGTGGCGCGGGTTCTTCGGCGGGCGGCGGCATTTCTGGTGGGACCGGCGGAGTGAAAGTGCCGCGCACCTCCACGTTAAATCGAATCGCCGTCCGTTCTTCGCCGCTCACGTCCACATCGACGAACACCGGCACGCACCAGATATCCAAGCCGTCGTTTTGCAAATAGCCGCGCGCAATCGCGATCGCTTTGATCGCCTGATTGACCGCGCCCGCGCCGATGGCTTGAACTTGGGCGTCGTGGTGTTCGCGCATAACGCCGGCAATCGCGCCCGCGACTGCGCTGGAGCGTGACTTGGCCGAGACCTTGATGAGTTCTACCATAGGTCGGCTCCTTTGCGCCGCCACGCGTCTTGCTGATACGCGTATTGGCACTCGCGCGCACACGCGGCATCCGCGCGCCCGCGCCTTCTCTACCCCGATCCGTCACAACGAGGTCAAGTCATGAAAAGTGTCGAGTGACAAGGAAAGTGACAAGTGGCAAGGGACAGGTGACAAGGGAAGTCGCAAGGCGATCCTTCCGGCTTTTTCCTTCCCGTGTCACACGTCACCTGTCACTTTTTCCATTTCCTCGTCACTCGTCACGTGTCACTTTATTTTGCAAATTCTACCGCACGCGTCTCCCGGATGACCGTGACTTTGATTTGGCCCGGGTATTCCAAATTGTCTTCCACTTTTTTCGCGATCTGTTTGGACAGATTGATCGCGCCGAGATCGTCAATATGATCCGGTTTGACGATGATACGTATTTCGCGCCCGGCTTGGATGGCATACGATTGTTGCACGCCGACAAACGCATTCGCCATCTCCTCCAGCGCTTGAACGCGTTTCAAATATTGCTCCAACGATTCGCGCCGCGCCCCGGGCCGCGCGCCGCTGATCGCGTCCGCCGCAATCACGAGAATCGCTTCCAGCGATTTGGCTTCTTCTTCGCTGTGATGCGCCGCGATGATATTGCACACCGGCTCCGGCACGCCGTATTTGCGCGCAATATCCGCGCCGATCTGCGCGTGCGCGCCGCCGGTTTCGTGCGTGACGGCTTTGCCGAGATCGTGCAAGAGCGCGCCGGCTTTGGCGAGTTGCACGTCCGCTTTGAGTTCGGACGCCATCATTCCGGCAATGTGCGTCGTTTCGACCACATGATTCAATACGTGTTGGCCGTACGACGTGCGGTATTTCAATTGCCCTAATAGCTTGACGATTTCCGCATGCAAACCGGTGACGCCGGTTTCTAGCACCGCTTGCTCGCCGGCTTCCTCGACTGCCGCGTTGACTTCCTCTTCCGCTTTTTTTACCACGCTTTCAATCCGCCCCGGATGAATGCGTCCGTCGCTGATCAATTTCAACAGCGCGATGCGCGCGACTTCGCGCCGCACCGGATTATGCGACGAAATCAAAACCGCTTCCGGCGTTTCGTCCACGACCAGATCGACGCCGGTCGCCATTTCAATCGCCTTGATGTTGCGCCCCTGCTTGCCGATGATGCGTCCCTTCATTTCATCATTCGGCAACGGCACGAGCGATACCGTCGTCTCGGCGACTTGATCCGAGGCGACGCGTTCGATCGCGGTCGTGATAATTTCGCGCGCGCGCCGCTCGCCGTCTTCGCGCGCGTGCTGTTCGATTTCGCGAATGAGGCGCGCGGCGTCTTGGCGTGTGTCTTTTTCGACTTGTTGCAATAAAATCGCTTTCGCGTCGTCCGTGCTCAAGCCCGAAATGCGTTGCAGTTCTTGCAATTGCTGGGCGAGCAATTGGTCGGCTTTGACGCGCTTTTGCTCCAAGTCTTTTTCGACTTGGTCGAGTTTGCGGTCGCGATTCTCCAGCATCTCTTGCTTGCGATCCACACTTTCGCGGCGATGGCGCAGCCGTTCGTCTTCGCGCTGGAGATCCGCGCGTTTGCGCTTGTTTTCGTTTTCGGCTTCTTCGCGCAGTTTCAGCCCTTCATCTTTGGCTTTGAGAATCAAGTCTTTCGCGCGCGCCTCGCCATCGGACAGTTGTTTGTGCAGTTCCGCCTGCCGCGCGACAATCTGCGCGCTCGTCAAACTGCGTTGCAAAACGATTCCGATGCCCAGCCCGACCAAACCCAAAACCAATCCGATCCCAATCGTCAACAGCAATTCCATTTCAGCGAACCTCCCCCAACTTTAAAATTAAAACGTATTACTCGCGCGTCTCTTGCCACAGCTTTTCAACTGCCGGCTTGACGACATCGTACGGAAAGCCGCGGCGTAAGAGAAATGCGGTCAGTTTTTCGCGAAACTCGCGGCGCTCGAGGGTGCTCCACCGTTGCGCTTTCGCGACGCCGGCGCGATACGCACTGTCGCTCTCGTCAATCTTGCCGATCGCTTTAGCAATCATCGCGTCCGGCACGCCTTTGCGCTTCAATTCAAAACGCAACGCGCGCCCGGCGCGCGGGCGAAACTCTTCGCGATTCTCGACCCAATATTTGGCGAACGCGCTGTCGTCGAGCAAGCCCGCGCCGGTCAAACGTTCCAACACGCGATCAATCGCCTCTGTGGCGATTTTTTTCTTCACGAGTTGCTGCCGGACTTCATTCGCACTGCGCGGGCGCGGCTCCAAAAAGCGCAGTGCCTTTTCATAGCCGGTCTCGAACGCTTCTTCCCGTTCGAGCGCGCGGATTTCCTCTTCCGTGATTTCCTGCCCCACGCGCAATTTCGCGGCGAGCAGCGCGGACAACCCGAGCGCGAACGTATCGTCAACATATAGATTGAAGCGGTTCGCGTGTTTCGCTTGCGGTTCGATAGCCGTGATTTTCAAACCTCGCTCCATTTTTCCTATGCCCCCTCTCCTCTCTCCCGTTCTCCGGTCCAGCGAGAGGAGAGGGGGTTGGGGGTGAGGTAAAAAAATCGCCGCGATCATTTCTGACCACAGCGACTGATCATCCCCCGCGCGCAAGCCCGCGCGTGATAAAAGGCGGCAGTGAGATTTACAGTGCGACCCCGGGCGTTCGATGCACCTCGCCCCAAGCAAAAGAATGGAGTTAACGATTCGGCAAGAGAGGCGCCGTTACCATCACGCTAATAGCCCATGCTATTACTAGCAGTCTGACGGAGAGCCATCGCAGCATAGCTCCTTGTGCGCGTTTTCAAGAACGCCCACGCGGGGCTAAGCTATATCTCCAACAACCTACTAGATCGTTTTCCAAATCCATTCGCGCAAATTACAGTTTCAAATTTCCGGGTCGTGCTGAAAACCGCCTTCATGGTCGAAGTTGGCGCATACTACGCTGACTCGCGTCAGGCGGTTGGGTTCAAAGAAAACCCACGCAGTTTTTCAAGCGCCAACGATCCTTCGCTGTGATCAAAATGCCGCCTGCACATATGTTCATGCGGCTAACTAGCACGATGCGCCCGCCAAGGGCGAGCGCATCGTCTCATTCATTTATTCTTCGGCTTCGTCTTCGTCGTCTTCCGGGTCGTCTTTCTCGCGATCGTGATCCACGAGCAGCGCGGCGCCATTCATGCCGGCTTTTTCGCGGATCTTTTTATCCAAACTGGAGGTCACTTCGGCATTTTGCCGCAAGTATTCGCGCGCGTTCTCGCGACCCTGTCCCATGCGCGTCCCGTCAATCGAATAGAACGCGCCTTTTTTGTCAATGAGGTTCATTTCGACGCCGAGGTCAAGCAGATCGCCTTCGCGCGAGATGCCTTGATTGTGCAAAATGTCGAATTCGGCTTTGCGAAACGGCGGCGCGACTTTATTTTTCTTGACGCGCACACGCGTGCGGTTGCCGATCACGTCCTCACCGCTTTTGATCGCATCGGTCGGGCGCACATCCATGCGGATCGACGCGTAGAATTTCAGCGCCATGCCGCCCGTCGTCGTTTCCGGATTACCAAACATGATTCCGATTTTTTGGCGCAATTGATTCGTGAAAATCACGGAGGTATTCGAGCGTTTGATCGCGCCGGAAAGTTTGCGCAACGCTTGGCTCATCAAGCGCGCTTGCAAACCCATATGCGAATCGCCCATCTCGCCTTCGATTTCCGCACGCGGCACAAGCGCCGCAACGGAATCAATCACGACAATATCCACCGCGCCGGACCGCACCAACGCTTCCGCGATTTCCAACGCTTGCTCGCCGGTATCCGGCTGCGAAATTAACAGCTCGTCTACATTGACGCCGCATTTCGCCGCATACGCCGGATCGAGCGCGTGTTCCACGTCAATGAATGCGGCGACGCCGCCGAGTTTTTGCGCTTCGGCAATAATGTGTTGGCAGATCGTTGTCTTGCCGGAGGCTTCGGGACCGTAAATCTCGGTGATGCGGCCGCGCGGAATGCCGCCGATGCCGAGCGCGAGGTCAAGCGAAATCGAACCGGTGGGGATCGCTTCGACTTTCATGTTCGTCGCTTCGCCGAGTTTCATGATGGCGCCTTCGCCGAATCTTTTCTTCAGCGTCGCGAGCGTCGTCTCAAGTGATTTGGCTTTGCCGCTGTCTGACATAAGTGGTGCTCCTCTGTGAGCGCCCGTTCAATCGAGCCGAGTGTAATACAAGACCAAGGAAAACGCAAGCCGTTGTCCTTGGCAATCCACTCGCGCCGCGAACGGTGCGCAAGGATGAAAGTTTTTTAGCATCGGCACGCGTCTGCCAATGTGCGCGCATTATAACAGAACAACTGTTCGGAGTCAAGCGCAAAAAAAGTGTGTTAGCGCAAAAAAAGTGCGACGCATCCTGAGCTTAGTCGAAGAAGGTCGCCCCACGAAATTTTTTGTCCCTCAGCGTGATTCCCCGTCGAAGATCATTTTGAGGACCGATCCGGAAAAAGGTTCACTCGATTTTTCCGCGCATCGTCGGTGATTTGTTTACGTGGATGCCGAAAGCGCTGAGCCATCTTTCTTCAGCCATTCGCGCGCACTCAAAGCGAGCATTGCGAGAATGGGAAGCACGATCAAGAACACAATCCCCATGGGACTGCTGGCGAACGAAATGATATAGCCGATCCCGGGCAAACTTAGATTCACGGTCCACGCGGTTGCCGGCAGGGAAATTTCCGCGGGATCCGGCGCGTTGTTCGCGTCGCCTTTGGTCGTGTAATAGAGCGCGCCGTTTTTCTCGCGGATGTTAAAGATGCGGTGAATCACCGGCACTTGCGCCTCCGCGTTCGGCGAAAAAATAATCACATCGCCGACGCGCAGTGATTTCGACGGCACCGGCTGCGCGATCACGACCGCGCCTTTGGAAATCGCCGGTTCCATACTGCCGCTCAACACGACGAGCGTGCGATTGCCGACGAACATCGGCACGACCGCAATCGCGACGACGATAAACAGCAGCGCGGCGATAGCCAAAATCGCAACGCGCGCGAATGCGGCGAGGCGCGGCAGGCGGCGTGGTTGCGCGATCATGCGTGGAATGATCGCAGACTTATTTTTTGCCGGCGCGGGCGAAAGCGTTTTGCGCGCGATCGCGCTGGAGCCGACACGCGATATCGCGGGGACAGATGGAATCGTCGCTACTGCTCCGTTCGGGTTGAGCGCTTGCGCGCGTTTAATCGCCCACGATTTTTCTGCCGACGATTCCGCGACGCGGCTGAGCCACAGCCAGCCCTGTTCGTCTTTGGAATGATAACGCACATAACCGCGCAAAAGTTCACGCGCGCGCCGCAGATCGTTCTGTTCCGAGGCTACAATCGCGAGGTTGAGCCAGGTTGTGTCCATATATGAATCATTATAGAACGGAAATCCGGAATTCCGGATTACCGCATCGTGACATTTTGTTTACAAAAGGATGATAGCCGCAAGGATAGCGAGATGGTTTCCGGCAGTCAGGGTGGAGCAAATTACGGCAATAATGTAACATCCGAGTACTTGAAGGACAATCGCCCGGTGGTCAGGCAGACTGCGGTACCAGCGAAAACATGCAAATCCCTTCCCTTACACTGTAGTTTCGTGTGAATTCCGAACCAGTTTTTTGAATTTGCTGGCACAAGATATTGTGGTTCATTGTCCAGACACCCAACATATAGTGGCAACCAGATGCGTCGTGTCCGAATTGTTGCC
>JACQGS010000029.1 GCA_016199405.1 Chloroflexota bacterium
GCGGGCGGAGCCGGCGGTTTGGTGGGCGTGCGCGTGACGGCGGGAATTGCGATGGACGGAGTGTTGGGTACAGCGGCGTCGGTTACTTTCGCTACGAGGGTATTCGTGGGGAGAACCGAAGGAATCGCCGGAAAAGTTACGACAAAGGTCGGCGTCGCCACGCGCACGACGGGCGATTCCGGGGAGGGAATCGCCGGCGCGACAAAAACATTAATCGCCGTGACGGAGCAGACCATCAAAATCAAAAAAAGCAAGAGCGCGATGCCGCGATAATACTGCTCGCCGGCGCGCTCTTGATCGAGCGAAAAGAAGGTGGTGCGCGCCAGCCGCCGCGCGTCGAAGAGCATCTTGGCGACGATCAGAATTCCAACTCCGCTCAGAAGGTAAATCCACACCGCATAGGTTTTGATAAAAGTGACAAACGCAGTCATCGCAATGCCAATGATAATCGAAGGTGAATAGAAATGCAAAACGTGGAGCGCGTTGGCAATGCCGATGCCGCTCCACGTTGATTTTGTTACTCGCGCGATTCTTGTTTAGCGGTTGTTGAGTAAATACAATTTCTTACCACGAAGACACAAAGACACGAAGGATTGCTTCAATTTTTTCGCTGTTTGCCCAAAACCTTTGTGCCTTCGTGCCTTTGTGGTGGATTGTTAAATACTCTTTTAGATCATCCCGTATCGTTGCAGAGCCGCATTCAAAATCCCATTGATCAGCGCAACGTAGTCCACGCCATCAGCTTCCGCCGCCATCACAATGTCGCTGATCCCTTCTTGCAAACCCGCGAGCGGATTCACTTCCAAGATCAACGGCGCGCCGGTTTTCTGGTCAATGCGAAAATCAATACGCGCGAAGTCAAAGCATTCCAACGCGTTAAAGGCAGCAACGCTCAATTTGTCCAGCTGGGCGCGCATCGCTTTGGACACCGGCGCGGGGCAAAGATATTTCGGCACCTCGTACAGTTTGCCCTTGACGACCGACGTGTACAAGCCGCCTTCTTCCGCCGGCACGGGCGAAAGATCCACCTCCAACGGCGGAAAGACGCGTAGCGTTTCTTTCAGCGCTTTCAATCCATTGCGCGCGCGCCCATTGCCATTCGCTTTCCGCGATTCATCCGCGCGCGGCGCGAGATGCCACGGCGCGTTACCGAGCAAGCCCATCGTCAACTCGCGCCCTTCGATAAATTCTTCCGCGAGCGCGGGCTCGTGATACGCTTGAATGATATAGCGCACTTGCTCGCGCAATTCGCGCGCGTTGCGGCATACCGATTTCGCGGTGACGCCCATCCCCGAACCCTCGCGACTGGGCTTGACGAAGAGCGGATAGTCCAAACCGGCAGCGAGCGGTTCGTTCCCGGTGAAAAAAGTTTGAAAGGGCGGCGTCGGCAAATGATGAAATCGCAGAATGCGTTTCGTCATCGGCTTGTCGAGCGCGAGCGCGAGCGCCATCACGCCGGAGCCGGTGTACGGCATCCCGATCTGATCGAGCATCGCCGGCGCTTGAGACTCGCGCGAGCCGCCGCGATGTCCTTCGCACGTATTGAACGCGATATCAATCTTGTAATGCGAAAGCTTTTGCAGGAGATTCGCATCGCCTTCCATGCCGATCACTTCGTGCCCGCCGGCGCGCAGCGCGCGTTCGATGCCCCCGACTGATTTCTCGTTATCGAGTTCGTTCCACGCGTCCCACGGTTTCTCGCCGTTGCCGTCCTTGGGCGCGTTGATTTTTAGATTGTAAAGCAGGGCGATGGTAAATTTTTTCATACGTCAAAAATATTCGTAGGGGCGACCCTTGTGGTCGCCCCCATTGGGCAACCACACAGGGTTGCCCCTACAAACCTCAATGTCCGTTCCTTCCGTTGCGCGGTTTTGCCTGGACCGGCACCGAGACCGATTCACGCATCGACATGAGCGAATCGAGCGGAATGAGCTCGGGCATTGCCGGTTTGGGCAGCGACAACTGCGTCTTGCGGCGCGCTTTTTTCTCCGCGTCGAGTTTCTTGACGCGGCGTTGGCGGCGACGCAAGCCCTCCGGCTCCAACACCACCGCTTCGCCGGCGAGCAATTTGGCGATGCCTTCCTTCGGCGCGGCGCGCTTGCAGTAATCGCAATTCTCCGCGCGGTGATGGTGGTATTCATTCGGCTCGGCGTACGTCGTGATGACGCCTTCGAAATTCCGCATCACGATCTTGTTGCTATTCGCCGAGATCATATAGTTGGGCATGATCGGAATTTTTCCGCCGCCGCCCGGCGCGTCCACCACAAAAGTCGGGACCGAAAAGCCGGACGTGTGCCCCCGCAGCGCTTCGATAATCGACAAGCCGACGCTGACCGGCGTCCGGAAATGTCCGATGCCCTGCGACAAGTCGCATTGGTAGAGATAGTACGGACGCACACGCGTCTTGACCAATTCATGCACCAACGTTTTCATCGTGTTGGGACAATCATTGATGCCCGCCATCAACACCGTTTGCGCGCCGAGCGGAATACCAATATTCGCGAGCTGGGTCAGCGCCGCGCGCGCTTCGGGCGCGAGCTCTTTCGGATGATTGATATGCACGTTCATCCAAATCGGGTGATACTTTTGGAGCGTGGCGAGCATTTTAGCGGTAATGCGTTGGGGCAAAAAGATGGGGATGCGCGTGCCAAATCGGATGATCTCGACCGATTTGACGGAGCGGAAACGCGCGAGAACGAAATCGAGCATTTCGTCCGAGGTGAATAAACCGTCGCCGCCGGAGATGAGCACATCGCGCACTTCGGGATGCGCCTCAAAATATTGCGCGATGCGTTCGAGGCGCTCGCGATTAACGGGCAATTGCCCGGTGCCGACGAGTCGCCGGCGCGTGCAATGTCGACAATACGCAACGCATTGATCGGTCAAATCGACCAGCACGCGATCCGGATA
>JACQGS010000257.1 GCA_016199405.1 Chloroflexota bacterium
GCAGAACGTGCGCGTGACCGCGCTGCTCAGCGACGCTAGAAAAGAAGCGTGCGGCGGCAAAATGACGCTGGCGGAATTGAATCAAGTCGCCACGTTCGGCGACGCCGGCATCGCGGAAATAACTTTTGTCGCGCCGCGCAGTGGTCAGTTGCGGATCAAATGCGCGAAGGACGCGTTGCAATTGGCGATCAAGAATCCGAGTGATCCGGAAGAATAGGGCTGAAACCTGCGAGGTCTCGGAGACCTCGCAGGTCTAAAACTACTCAGCGTCCCGATGCGGATTGATTACAAATGAACTCACACACCCACACACTCCCCTACATTTTTGCATTCACCCTCGCGCTCGCCGCGTGCGCGCCGCAAGGAATGCCCGTGCCAACGCTCGCGCCGACGCGCGCCGCGACGCCGGTCAGCGCGTTGCCGGCGGGGCAAAAGCCAACGCTCACCGGGCAATTTGTTTTTACGATTGGCGATGGCACCTTGTGGCTCTTGGACGCGAACGGCGAAAATAAACGCGCGCTATTTACGGCGACCAGTGACACCTATGCGGATTTTCCGGCGTTTTCGCCGGATGGAAAACAGGTTACGTTCGTCTCCAGCAAAGTCAATGCGGACGGCAGTTTGGCGATGGACCTTCGCGTGATCGGGGCCGACGGCGCGAACACGCGCGTGATTGCTTCGCCGGAATATCCCAAGATCGCGTTTTCGAATCCGAGTTGGAGTCCGGACGGCTCGCAAATTTATTTTACGCAATCGTACATCATCCCGCCGGCGAGCCAGCACGATGAGATTGACCGCGTTAGCGCGAGCGGCGGCACGCCGGACAAGGTGATCGAGGACGCGCGCGAACCGAGTATTTCGGCGGACGGCAAAAAGATCGCGTTTCTGCGGAGCGATTACACCACGTATTTGACGGGGCTATGGATTGCGGATATTGACGGCAAAAACGCCAAGCAACTCGTGGATAACGACGCGTTCCTCTATATTTCGACCCCGCGCTATGCGCCGGATCTGCAAAGCATTTTGTTTGCCGCGTCGGGCGCGCCGCGCAAGAAATTGCCGGGCGCGCTCGCGACGCGCGAAAAGGACGCGGCGGATTCGTGCTGGTTCACGATTTTATCGGCGTGTGTGATTACGCGCGCGTACGCGCACGGCTTGCCGTGGGATATGTGGATCGTCAGCGTGGACGGACAAAAATTTCAAAAGGTTACGGACGTGGGGACCGACAACCCCCAGCCGGCATGGTCGCGCGACGGCAAGTTGATCGCGTTCTTTGATGCGAACGGCATCTGGGTCAGCGACCGCGCGACGCGGCTGGTTAACCAAATCTATAAAAACGGGGGTTTTGGAGGATTTGATTGGAGATAAAGAACGCGGCGCCGAGTCAGCCGCGCGGCAAGCAGATTCTGCAAGCCGCGCTGACGATTGGGTTTTCGATTGCGATTACCGTGGGCATTCTGTTTTTCAAAGATGATCTCGAACAGTATGCCGCGTTGGGCTATCCGGGAATTTTTCTCATCAGCGTTTTGGGCAACGCCACGCTGATCCTCCCGGTGCCCGCGTTCGCGGTCGTCTTTGCGACCGGCGCGGTGTTGAATCCGGTTCTCGTCGGCATCGCCGCCGGCATTGGCGCCGGACTGGGCGAAATGACCGGCTATCTCGCCGGCTACGGCGGCAGCATTTTGATCAAGAGCAATTGGCACACGCGGATCCGAAGACTGATGAATCGCTGGGGCGCATGGCTAATATTTTTTATGGCGCTGATTCCAAATCCGTTTTTCGATATCGGTGGTTTGGTCGCCGGCGCGATGAAAATGCCGTGGTGGAAGTTCTTGATCGCGGTGATTACCGGCAAAATGGGACGCTTTGTGATCTTGGGATTGAGCGGGGCGTGGATATTGAGATAGAAGGTTTTTATCTATTCGCGCCCCAGCCAAATAAAAACTCGCCGATAAATTGCTGCGCGGAGTGTTTATCTTCCAAATGTCCGAGCAACACCCACGCGACCGTGAGGACGACGTGATACTGCTCGTGCCCCGCGTTCACCGCGCGCCGATACGCCGGATGCGCGCGATTAATCCACACCGTATTTTCAAATAGCCACCCCAAATCCGATCGCTCGGATGCGTCTTCGTATCCGATCATCAAACCCGGTCCCACGCGTTTGCCCTCTTGCCGCCGCGCGCTTTCGGTCCCGTCGTCACTCGGCTCGATAATCGCTTCGATTTGCGCCGCGACCGGCGCGCTCGCGTTTTCTTCAGCAGATGCCGCGCTCATTTGCGCCTGCGCGATTTCCGCGAGCGTTTCGGTGAGCACGCCAAGCGTCGGACCCTCCGGGTCGGGCACGAGATTGACGCCGGGCTGCTGCGTGCGGCGGCGGCCCACGAGCGGCGCGATTTCCGGATATTCGTTCAGCATCGTTCCCAACACGCGTTCCATTTCGCGTTCGAGCGGTCGCACTTCGCGCTCGGTGCGTTCGCGCGCCGGCGCGCTTTCGCCGAACGCGCGCAGAATCGGATCAAGCGCAGTTTGAATCGCTTTACGGTGGCGATAATATTTTTTCAGACTGTTCGCGTCTTTGAGAAAATCGGATTTGCTCGTCGTCAGGATTTCCACCAGCGCGGGCACTTCGATGATGCCGCTCACCTGCGCCGGATGTTTCGGCGTCAGCCCGACCCAATCCCAGCCGCGCTTGATGACTTTGCCGTACGCGGAAATGCCGATGCCGCGCTGCGCTTCCGGCAAATCCTCATCGCTCTTGCCGATAAACCCCACGCCGACCGGCTTGCCGTGCGCCGATTTGCTGAGCGCGGATCGAACGACAAACGTTTTGCGCTCGCGCAATTCGATCAATTCCGGCGGCGCGACCGGACGATTGTTGATCACAAAGCGAATACCGTCGGAATACAGCGATTTGAAAATTTCGCGAAACGTTTCGTCGAGCAACGGATGAAAATGCGCTTGCAGAATGGATTCGACCGCGTGCGCGTCCACCAGCGACGACGCGCCGGCGAAGACGAGCGTTACCGCCGTGCCGTGCGGCGCGGCTTCCAAAATGCCGCTCGGCTCGATCAATTCCCACGGCGCGCGCTGCGAACTTTCGAGCCGCCAGCGCGTCGCGTTGTACGAGCGACCCGATTTCGTTTCCGTCAGCACGTCGCGCGAAACCAGCAGCGCGAGTTTTGCGCCGACGCCGGCAAAGCCGATGCCTCTGCCGCGCTCTTTCGTCGTCGCGGCGATGTCGTGATATTTTTCCAATTGCGGCGGCGTCATGCCGCGCCCGTTATCGAGCGCGGTCAGCGTTTTTTCGCGCGCGTTCGCGAGAAAGCGAATTTCGGACGCGCCGGAATCGAGCGCGTTCGCGACCAGTTCCGTTACAATCGCTTCTTCGACCGGAAACGGATACGTATCGCGAATATCTTCGAGCAAGTGTTGCAGGTTGACGCGGGTTTCGCCCATAATGCCTCTTGATCAAATTCCGATAGACTTTACTGGGATTAATTTTGGACACTGGTAAACACAGATGAACACAGATAAAGAATTGAAAATCAGTAGGCGCGAAGGTCTAAATTTTTTCTTGGCGTGCTTGGCGTCTCTTCGACAAGCCCAGGACATGCTTTGCGGTTCAACAAATCTTTTGCACGCGTCCGACCTTGCCATCTTCTAGCATCACCTTGATCCCGTGCGGATGCGTCGAACTACTGGTCAAGATGCGCGCGACGATGCCTTCGGTCAGCGTGCTAGTACGCTGATTTTGTTTCTCGATAATCTGCACGCGCAGACCGGCGCGGATTTCATTGCGTTTGGGTACGGGCATGGGAGTTCTTCAAGACCTGACAGACGCAGTTGTCATTTCGAGGAGCGTCCCGAGCACAGCGAGGGATCAGCGACGAGAAATCTCACATGGTGGTAGGCAGAGATTTCTCGCTCCGCTCGAAATGACAATCGCGTTAGATTTGCGCCAGAGTATCCAGCACTTGTTTGAGCGTCAACGTGAGATCGGGATGCGAATCCTCGAAATGCACGACCGCCGCGCTCAAACGATCACGCAGCGATTTGTGCGTGGTCGGGCTTGGTTCTTTCAGCACTGCTTGAATATCGTTTTGCAAATGCTCGAGCAGTTGCCGCGATTCGTCGTCAATCGCTTGCGTTTGCTCAAGCTCAGCATGAAGTTGCGTGAGTGTTTGGTGAAGTTGTGAGGGGTCCATGATTTTGTTCCTTCTTGAAAAATGCGTTGCCGAACCTATGTGCTCCGTTGAACGCGCCATGTGACCTTGTTGGGACGTTCAATTGGACGGCCGTACTTACCTCTTATCCAACTCTCTTGCCTTTTGCTCTGCGGGCACGATCACCTTGTCGCCGAGTGAGGCGAGCAAATATGCGATGTCGGTGTACTGATGCGTGGCAAGCACCCAGTGATATTTCTTGCGCAGATCAACGAACATACTGAATTCGCGTTGACCGCTCAACAGCAAGGGTTGCACCGGAACAGCAAGGTCTGGAACGATGGCTTGTAGTTCCAATGGAATGCTGCTGGGGTCTGTGATGTCCGCAATGATAAAGCGCGAGAGGTGTGCGAGTGTGCGAACGGTTTCGGTTGTGTCGCGCGTAGCAGGTTTGTCGAAATCAAACAGGATGGGAACATAGTCACGCTTGCGAAGTTCTTCGCGGATGGCATCCAGCGCAGATTTGCGTTCTGGCGTAAAGCGACCGAGGATAAGTACTGCTTTGCGAGCAACGGTATCAATGACACCGCGAATTTTTTCATTGTTGAGTAGCAAGTAAATGAACTGAGCTACTTCGAGGTTATCTACCGTGATAGCTGGCTCGTTGGATTGAGTGATGATTAGATTCTGCTGAATCGCTCCATTCAGACTCACTCCCCAGATAGATGCTCCAAATATACGGCAATTCAAAAGGTTGGCATTGTCCAAGTTCGTTTCAACCATATTGGAAAGCATTAGGTCTGCCCCGCTCAGATCCGCTCCACTAAAGTTCGCACTTATTAGGATTGCTCCATTTAGACTGGCTTCTTGTAGGTTAGCTCCCCTGAAGTTTGCGCCAAGAAGATTCGCACTACCCAATCTTGCTCGGCTAAGATTGCACTCACTGAAATCAACAGTCATCAGATTACGTTTGAAGAGCATTGCGCCACTTAGATCCGGGCGAATTTGGGGATTCGTGCTCCTCCATAGAAGAAAGTCAAGCATGCCCTTTTCAAGAATAGCCAGATGCTCTGGATTCGCCATATCTCACCTCACACTTCCCCGCTAAATGCACAATTCAACAACGTTTGAAAAAAGATGCTCTGCAATTCTTGTCTGTTGTGTTGCCTCAATTATATCATCATTTCCAGTTCAATCTCATCTCGTATCGGAATTCCATCTATCCCAATCAACGCAATACTCGGTTTCAACTTTCTCGACTCTGCAATCGCGTCGCGATGAACGGCGGCGATACGAAAGCCGCGCTTTTGATAAAAGCCTAATGCGTGCAAATTATCATTCGTCGTGATGAGCCACAGCCGCGTGCACCCGGCTTTTTGCGCCGCGTTGCGCGCCGCTGCGATGAGCGCGCTGCCGATGCCTTGCTTTTCGATGACGCTATCGAGCGTTACAATCTCGCACTCGCCTCGATCAATGCGATAAGTCAGCAGTCCCGCGAGTTTTTCCGCTTGCCACGCGGCAAAGCCGGGTAAATCCGCCGGAAAATATTTTTTGCCCCGCGTGACGACAAACTCTGCGCCCCAATGATCGCGGATGAAGGCGGCGACAAGTTCGCGATCAGCCGCTGTAGTTGGTTTGATTTTGAACATGTGCAATACGTTTCTTAGGTAACGAGGCGGCGCAAATGCAAACGCGCAGAGGAACGCGCACGAGGCGCTAAACTACAGACCACCGACGCACTCCATCACGCACACACGCACACACTCACATACTCTCATACTCCCCACCCTCTCCCGCCCCGTCTTCTCTCAATCTCTTCAATCTCTCCCCAATCTCTTTCTCGTACCCCTGATCGCTCGGCTCATAAAAGCGCGCGTCGCGTAACGCGTCCGGCAAATATTGCTGCCGCGTGTAATGCCCGGGAAATTCGTGCGGATATTTGTAATCCTTGCCGTGCCCCAACGCCGCCGCGTCGCGCGTGGAATCTTGTAAATGCGTTGGCACTTGGATCTTGCCTTCCTTTTCGACGAGCGCGAGCGCGGCGAAATACGCTTTCGCGGAATTGCTTTTCGGTGCGGTGGAAAGATAGAGCGTCGCTTCGGCGAGATGATACTGCGCTTCGGGCAAGCCGCACCATTCCAGCGCGCGGGCGCAAGCCGACGCGACAACGATGCCGTTTGGATCCGCGAGGCCTATATCTTCGGACGCGAGAATCAGCAAACGGCGCATAATAAATTTTGGATCTTCGCCGGCGTAAACCATTTTCGCGAGCCAATAGAGCGCGGCATCCGGATCGCTGCCGCGCACGGATTTGATGAACGCGCTGATCGTATCGTAATGCTCGTCCGCCGCGCGATCATAACGTAACGCGCGCCGCTGAATCGCTTCTTCGGCGACGCGCAAATTGATGGGCACGATGCCGCGCGCGTCCGGCGGCGTGGATTCAATCGCGAGCTCGAGTGCGTTCAGCGCAACGCGCGCGTCGCCGCCGGCAATATCCACGAGATGCGCGAGCGCGTCGTCGGCGATTTCGATTTGCTTTTTACCGTAGCCGCGTTCTTGATCCGCGAGCGCGCGGCGCAAGAGCAGCGCGACTTGATCGTCATCGAGCGGCTTGAGTTGAAATACGCGCGAGCGCGAGACGAGCGCGGAGATCACTTCGAAATAGGGATTCTCGGTCGTCGCGCCGATAAGAATGATCGTGCCGTCTTCGACGTGCGGCAAGAGCGCGTCTTGCTGCGCCTTGTTGAAACGATGAATTTCGTCCACGAGCACGATCGTGCGCTTGCTGTACATCCCGCGCCGGTCGCGCGCATCGGCAATCAGTTTGCGGATGTCGGCGACGCCGGCAGTGACCGCGCTGATCTTTTCGAAATGCGATTGGGTCGTGTTGGCGATGATCGAGGCGAGCGTGGTTTTGCCGGTGCCGGGCGGACCCCAGAGGATGAGCGAAGAAAATAATTTGTCCGCTTCAATCGCGCGGCGCAAAAGTTTATCCGCGCCGGCGATATGCTCCTGCCCCACAAATTCGTCGAGCGTGCGCGGGCGCATCCGCGCGGCTAGGGGTCGCATGGTATCGCCGACTGTTTCGAATAATGTTTCTTGTGAGCGTCCTTTAGGCGATGACATGCGAAAGCTCCGATTTTTGCAATTCGCGGCGGTGGTGATCGAACAAATCCATAATTCACCTCTTGCGATTGATTGTATGATGATTGGAATTGTTTGGCAACATTGTTGACGCGCCCGGCGTCAAATGATATACTCGAAAAAAGTGGACATGGCGCAGTCACTAACCGCAGACTTGCTCACCGATGTATTGAAGAGCGTTCCGCACTTGAGACTCCCTGCCAACCGTTTGGAGTTCGACTATGACCACGAGGCAGATGTGCTGTACGTGAGTCTTGCACGTCCACAAAAAGCGACGAACAGCAAAATGCGGGACGATGGCATTCTGTTGCGCTATCGGGATAAAAAGTTGGTGGGCATAACGGTCTTTGAAGCGTCTAAGCGATAGGAAAACGGGGTTGATCAGAAATCCAGCGAACTCGTGGTCAGATTGCCGCGCCATTTTGCAAGCGGCGGTTGCGCGAGATGAACTTGGCATGGAAATACCCGAAGATTTTTTCTCTTCGGGTATTTTTTATCCCGCGCTCAATGCCATCTTGCGGCTCTCACGGCGCGCGCGCATAATGTTCCGCGATAATTTTCTGCCCCTCGCTGCTCTGCGCGAAATCCAAAAATTCCCGGACGATCAATTCCGGTTCGAGCGACGCGACGAGATTGAGCGGACGCGTGTACGGATAGGTTTGATTCTCGATATTCTCGCGTGAAATCGGAATATCATCAATCGCCAGCGGATGCACACGCGCCTCGAGCGCGTTCAGCGAAACATAACCAATCGCGGTTGGATGCGTGGCTACATATTCGACGATTGCCTCATCCGACGACAACACTAATGCCGCGCGCGTAACGCGTTTGCCAAGCATCGCCAGCGATTCAAACGCTGCGCGCGTGCCCGATCCATCTTCGCGACTCAGAATCACAATCGGCTTGCCGATCACCGCGCCGGCGGGCCACGAGGATACTTCGCCGGCAAAAACTTGTGTAACTTGGACGCTTTGAATCGCGTTGATCGGATTATCGCGATGCACGATCACCGCGATGCCATCGCGCGCGACGGTGACCACGCGCAGTTGGCTGACTTCCGCGGGCTTGAGCGCGCGTGCGACCATTCCAATCGTCGCGGGCGCGTCCAACGGCGCGCGCAAGCCGACTTGAGAATTTGCCGGTTGAATCGCGATGTTGACCTCCGGGCGTTGTTTCATAAACGCGGCGGCGAGTCCGCGCGCGAGCGGCTGCATCGAATCCGCGCCGGAGAGCGTGAGATGAATGGTCGCGCGCGGCGCGGGAGTTGGCGCGCAGGCGGTGATGAAGAAAAGTAGCAGAGCGCCCAAGTCCGCAATAACTGGCAAGCGCGCACGTTTGTCATTGCGAGAATTCCATACCGCTTGTCGGTATGCCTGAGGGCAGAAACGCGGAAAGGGTAGCAGCCCAGCCGCGCTGGGCGGGCAACGGGCAGCGCGGCTGCCCTTCCACCCAAATGGAAGTTTCTGAGTAGGGCGTAGTCTGCCCGAAACAAACTCCATGTTGATATTGAAGCTTGGAGATTGCTTCGCAAAGATCGCTCGCAATGACACTTCTCCTATCCCCGCCCCAACGCGATCACAATCAAAACGACTGCCATCGCCCAACGATAATAGACAAACAAATTCGTTGGATGATTTTGCAAATAGCGCAATAACAACCGGATGCAAATATATCCGCTCACCGCCGCCGCCAAAAAGCCGGCGACGAACAAAACCAATTCGGACGATCCGAATGCGCCGGCGCGGAATTGATTCAACAGCGTCAGCAAACTTTTTGCGCCGGCACCGGCGATGATCGGCGTGGACAGTAGAAACGAAAATCGCGCGGCGGCATCGCGCTGGAGCCCCAACGCCAGCCCGGCCGTGATCGTACTGCCCGAACGCGAAACGCCGGGAAATATCGCGAGCGCTTGCGCGAGTCCGATCAGAATCGCGTCGCGCAAGGTCAGTTGATTCAAATCGCGGAGATGCGATGCGAGCCGATCCGCGAAAAACAGTACGAATCCCAAAGTCGCCAGCGCGATCGCAATCCAAATGATCGCTGACGCACTCGGCGGATGAAATAGTTCTTCGACCTTGCTTTCAGCCAGCACGCCAACGATGCCGCCCGGAATCGAACCAATCGCGAGATACCACACGAGCCGCCGATCCATATCGACACCGACTTTCCGCTCGACGATGCTCGCCACGCCAGCGCGAATGAGCCGCACCCAGTCGCGCGCGAAAAACGCAAGCACCGCGATCAGCGTGCCGAGATGCAGCGCGACGTCAAACGCCAAACTGTTCAGCGCGGGATCGTTCCATTGAAAAAGCCAAGGGACAAAGATCAGATGCGCGGAACTCGAAACCGGAATAAATTCCGTGAGTCCTTGCACAATGCCGAGCAGGATGGCTTGAAGGAGGGTTATTAGATTTTCCATTTTCCATTTTGGATTTTAGATTTCGGATTTCGGATTTCGGGACTTGGATTTTGGGATTTGGAAGTTGGGATTTGAAGAATTGAACTTGCTACTTGCGACTTGTGTCTTGCGACGCTTCCAAGTATTTTTTCAACATTTCCAGCGCCGCCTGCGCGCTCTGCTCTTTGTTTTGCAAACGCGTGCCTTGCCACAAGAATTTTTCGACACGCGTCGCGCGCGAGTCGGCCAGCGCGACAAAAACCAAGCCGACCGGCTTGCCCGGCATTCCGCCGCCAGGACCCGCGATGCCCGTCACCGCGATCCCAATCGTCGCCGCAAATTTTTCGCGGACGCCGCGCGCCATCTCCGTGACGGTCTCCGCGCTCACCGCGCCAAAGCGATTCAACGTATCCCACGTCACGCCTAACGCGGCGACTTTGGCTTCATACGCGTAGGCAATCACCGACGCGATCAAATACGCGGAACTTCCCGGTACGTTCGTCAAGCGATGGCTGATGAGTCCGCCCGTGCACGATTCGGCAATTGCGAGCGTTTGCTTCTGCGCCGTCAGCATCTCACCGAGAGTTTCTTCGATGAGTTTTTCAAAAGGCATGCGGGGGATTATAGCACACCTCAAACTCATTGACGCTCTGTGCGCTTCGGCATATAATTGAGGCAGGGAGAAACCACCTATGATGCGATTCGACCGATTCACCGAACGCGCGCAGGACGCGTTTGCGCGCGCCCATGAAGTTATTCAACGCTATCGCCATTCGCAACTCGACGCCGAACATCTCTTGATGGCATTGCTCGAACAAACCGGCGGCGCGGTGCAAAATATTCTGGAACGGGTCAACGCCGATCCGGAATTATTGCGCCAACGTCTGGATGAAATTCTGCAACAAAATCCCAAGATGTATTACCCGTACAGTTCCGGCGGGCAGGCGCAAGTCTACGTGACGCCGCGCGTGAAACGTCTCGTGGACGTTGCCAACGACGAAGCCAATCGCCTCAAAGACGATTACGTTTCCACCGAACATCTTTTGCTCGCGCTCGCCGGCGACCGCGAGGGGCAAGCCGGCAGATTGCTGAACGATATGGGGCTGACGCGCGATCGCATTTTGCAAGTGATTCCGGAAATTCGCGGCGGCGCGCGCGTGACCGATCCGACCTCCGAAGGCAAATATCGCATGCTCGAACGCTTTTCGCGCGATCTGACGCGGCTCGCGCGCGAAGGCAAGCTCGATCCGGTGATCGGGCGCGACGAAGAAATCCTACGCGTCATTCGCATCCTCTCACGCCGCACGAAAAATAATCCGGTGCTGATCGGCGAACCCGGCGTCGGCAAGACCGCGATTGTCGAAGGACTCGCGCTCAAAATTATCGCGGGCGACGTGCCGGAGCCGTTGATGAGCAAACGCGTCGTCGCGCTCGATCTCGGCGCGATGGTTGCCGGCTCACGCTTTCGCGGCGAATTTGAAGAGCGCCTGAAAGCCGCGCTGGATGAGATTCAGACCGCCAAAGGCGAAATCATTTTGTTCATTGATGAACTGCACACGGTCGTCGGCGCCGGCGCGGCGATGGGCGCGATCGACGCGTCGAACATGATGAAGCCCGCGCTCGCGCGCGGCGAACTGCAATGCGTCGGCGCGACGACGCTCGACGAGTACCGCAATCACATCGAAAAAGATGCCGCGCTGGAACGCCGCTTTTCGCCGATTTTCGTGGACGAGCCGGACGTGGACGCCACGATTCAAATGTTGTACGGTTTGCGCGACCGCTACGAACAGCATCATCAAGTCAAAATTTCGGACAAAGCGATCGAAGGCGCGGCGAAACTTTCGCAACGCTATGTCACGAATCGCTTTTTGCCGGACAAGGCGATTGATCTGATCGATGAAGCCGCCGCGAAATTGCGCGTCGCGATCTTCTCGATGCCGTCCGAGCTGAAGACGATGCAAGCCCGCCTGCGCGATTTGCAAAAAGAAGAAGAGGCCGCGTGGAGCGCGCGTAATTATGAAATCGCCGCGAAAGCGCGCGCAGAGCGGCTCGCGCTCGACGAAACTTTCACCGAAAAACGCGCGGCATGGCAAAAAGAGCAAGGGCTGGACGAGGTCGTCGACGAAGAAGACATCGCGCAAATTATTTCCAAATGGACGGGCATTCCGGTCAGCCGGATGATGCAGACCGAAGCCGACCGCTTGCTCGACATGGAAAAGCGCTTGCACGAGCGCATCGTCGGGCAGGACGAAGCGATCAAAGCCGTCAGCGACGCCATTCGGCGCGCGCGTTCCGGTCTCGCCGACCCCAAGCGTCCGATCGGTTCATTTATTTTTCTCGGTCCGACCGGCGTCGGCAAGACCGCGCTCGCGCACGCGCTCGCGGAATTTATGTTTGACGATCCGGACGCGCTCTTTCGCGTGGATATGAGCGAATATCGCGAACGCCATTCCGCCTCGCGATTGATCGGCGCGCCGCCGGGGTACGTCGGCTA